>NZ_JBHVEE010000034.1:0-77909 GCF_042802415.1 Streptomyces sp. NPDC057486
CTCGCTGATCGATCAGCGAGAGGCCGGGCGCTCGTTCCCACCCCACGACGGCCCGGCGGGACCGTTCGGGTCCACTGCGAGACCCGTGCGGCACTGCGGCGACGGTCGCCCGATGGATCCTTCCGGCCGGAGCCGGGTACGCGCCGAGCGGCTGCATGCCGCGTCCATGACGGCAGCCCCGCACACCCGGACCGACGTCCCTCCGGTCGCGGCGGGCCCATGCCCGGGTCGGCAGGTCGGCGCAGCCCATGCGACCTGGCGCGACGGCCACCGGTCCGTACGGAAGTGGCGGCCGCACGCCCGGCTCACCGAGCTCCGGGCCGCCCCGCTCGCCGGCGCGACGCACCCCACTCCGCAGACTTCCCGGACCGCTTCGGGCTCCACGCGGAGTCCGCGGCCCCCGGAGACGACGGCTCGACTCGACGCAGGCCTGGACACCTTCCCGGAGAACGCGCCGCGGCCCGCCCGGGCCCATATGAGCCCGCGGATGACGCACTGGGCGCCATCCACCACTTCCCGCCGAGGTCGACCGACCTGCCCGCAAGGCCGAGCGTCGCCACGCCCTACGTGCACTGTCAACTGATGGTTGACAGTGCACGACTGTCAACCTACGGTTGACACATGGCGAAACCAGTGAGCATGACGAATCCGGTACGGCTCGACGAACTGATCGAAGCCATCAAGAAAGTTCACTCCGACGCTCTCGAACAGCTCTCGGGCGCAGTCATCGCCGCCGATCACCTCGGCGACGTGGCCGACCATCTGATCGGCCACTTCGTCGATCAGGCACGCCGCTCGGGAGCCTCCTGGACGGAGATCGGGAAGAGCATGGGAGTCACCCGACAGGCGGCCCAGAAGCGCTTCGTCGCCAAGGATCCCGGCGAACCGTCGGATCTCGACCCCAGTCAGGGGTTCAGCCGGTTCACCGAGCGGGCGCGGAACGTCGTGATGGCGGCACAGAACGAGGCCCGCGCCGCAAACAACGACCAGGTGCGCACGGAGCACCTGACGCTGGGGCTGCTCAGTGAGCCGGACGGGCTCGCCGCGGCGTTCATCAAGGCGCAGGGCGTCTCGCTCGACGCCGTCAGGCAGGCCGCCACCGAGGCGCTGCCGCCCGCGGCAGCGGCGCTCCCGGACCTCATTCCGTACGACGCCGGGGCACGCAAGGCGCTGGAGCTCACGTTCCGGGAGGCCCTGCGGATGGGGCACAACTACGTCGGCACGGAGCACATCCTGCTCGCGCTGCTGGAGCACGAGGACGGCGAGGGCGTGCTGACCGGGCTCGGTATCGACAAGGTCGCCGCGGAGACCGGCATCGCCGAGGCCCTGACGCTCGCCGCCGCAGCGCGCAGGGGTGAATGACCGGCCGCACCGACCGGAGCCGGACAGTTCCCTACGGCTGTGAGCGCACCGGCGCCTCCCTGCTCCCCACTCCCCGGCGTGAACACCGCCCTAGAGTGGAAGGGAGCAGGGAGGTGCCTCATGCGGAAGGTCGCCGACTGCCGGGAATACCCCAGCGAGACGAAATGCACGCTTGCCCTCGCCGGTGAGCCGGAGGAAGTGGTCCGCGCCACCACCGAGCTGGCCGCCCGGATGCACGGTCACGCGGACGGACTGGAGCTGCGGGAGCAGATCGGGTCCGGGCTTCAGGACGAGCCCACCGAGCTCGCGTGAGCCGAGACGCGGCCCGGTACGCATCACCCGGATGCACCGCGGCGCACACGCATGCCTTCCCTGGGCCGTGTGTCGCGGTCCCCGGGGTCCGATATCCGCCCCCTGTGCGCACATGCCGAACGAACCGCTCCCGAGGGCGGGTACGGGCCTCGTCGGCCCAGCCGCCCCAGAGGTCGGCCACGGGTTCCCCGTCGACCAGCACGGTGACGGCGGCGCCCGGTTCGTCGCGGTCCCGGACGTTCGCCCCGAATGCGGTACGGACGCCGGAGAACCGGTCGTCGCAAGGGCCGTGGATCTGCGGCACGGGGCCACACCCCATGGTCGGGGCGGCTCGTCGGTTCAGCGGGCGCCCGCTTCGAGGCTCAGGCTCCAGCGGCCCCGCAGACCGATGAGCGTGATCGTGGAGAGCGGGCGGACGTCGACATTCCAGTACGTCGAGGGCGGCGCCCCCAGCGCGTAGACGAGGGCGGCCCGGACGACGGACGGCTCGGCGACGGCGACGATCGAGCCGTCACAGGCCGGCCGGGTGTCCAGCCAGCCCCCTATCCGCGCGATGAAGGCGAGCAGTGGCTCGCCGCCGTGCGGTGCGGAGCGCGGGTCGGCGAGCCAGGCATTCACCGCGGCGGGTTCGCGGGCCGCGACATCGGAGAGGGTCCAGCCCCGCCAACGGCCCATGTCGCAGTCGCGCAGGGCGGGCTGGGCCATGGGGGCGAAGCCGAGCGCCTCACCGGTGGCGCGGCTGCGGGCGGTCGGCGAGCAGTAACGCAGTTCGGCGGCGCCCAGAGGCACCAACGCCCTTGCGGCGAGCTGCACTTCCTGCCAGCCGGCCTGATCGAGCGGCCGGTCGTCGTCAAAGCGCTCGGCCAGCAGGGAAGAGCTGCGCGCCGCGGCGACGAGCGAGACTCGAACACTCATGGCCGAGATCGTGGAGCCGAACGCCGCCCAGGTCAAGAGGGCGAATTTCAGACGGCTCCGGGACGTTCGAACCTGAAGTACATCCACTTCTCGGGGTCCTTGAGCGGCTGGAACCCGACCCTCGCGTAGACGCCGTGGGCGTCATCGGTCGCGAGAGTGAGCCTGCGGATGCCGGTCGGGGCGAGGTGGTCGCGCACGGCGGCGGCGAGCCGGGTGCCGAGCCCGTGGCCGCGGGCCGACCGGTCGACGTACACATCGCAGAGCCAGGCGAAGGTGACGTGGTCGGTCACCACCCGGGCGTAGCCGACCTGCTCCCCTGAAGTGGATTCGTACACACCGAAGTTGAGCGAACCGGCGATGGCCAGATCCTGCTTCTCGCGGGTACGGCCGAGCGCCCAGTAGGCGTCGGTGGAAAGCCAGTGGTGGATGCGGGCCGGGTCCAGCCGAGCCGGATCGGACGAGATCTCGTAACGCTCCTGGGGGATGTCAGCCATGCCCGGAGGATAGGTCGCAAAGGCCCGTGGCGGCGAAGAGTTTGTCGCAGGCGGTACGCAGCCGTCGTACACCCTCGGCGATCTCGCCCGCTCCGGCGACCGCGGCGAAGCTCAACCGCACCTGGGCGGCCGGAGGTTCGGCGCAGTAGTACGGGCGGCCCGGCGCGACCGCGACGCCTGCGCGCAGGGCGGCCGACACCAACGCGGCTTCGTCGGGGCCGGCTTCGGCAACCGGCAGCCGCAGCCAGAGGCTCCCGCCGCCCGCGGGAATGTGCGGGAGCGACAGGCCGGGCAGTTCGAGCCGCAGGGCGGTCGTCATGGCGGTACGCCGGTTCCTCAACTCCGTCGGCACGGAACGCAGATGGTGACCCCAGGCCGGGGAACCGACCAGTTCGAGCGCGGCTTCCTGGAGCGGACGCGGGACGAAGAAGCTGTCGACGATCTGGATGGCCCGCAGCCGTTCCAGCACCGGCCCCCGGGCGGTCAGCGCACCCACCCGCAGGCTGGGCGAGGTGATCTTGGTGAGGGAGCAGACGTGGACGACGACGCCGTCGGGGTCGTCGGCGGCGAGCGGCGCGGGCAGCGGGCCCGCGTCGTCGTGGACGAGACGGCGCGCGAAGTCGTCCTCGATGACGAACGCCCCCGCCTCGCGGGCTATCCGGACGACCTCACGCCGACGGTCCGGGGCCAGGACCGCGCCGGTCGGATTCTGGAAGAGCGGCTGGCAGACGAACACGCGAGCGCCCGTGGCGCCGAAGGCGGCGGCCAGCAGATCGGGGCGGACCCCGTCGGCGTCGACCGGGACCGGGACGGGACGCAGTCCGGCGGCACGGGCAGCCGCCAGCATGCCCGGGTAGGTGGGCGATTCGACGAGGACGGGGGCGCCGGGCGGGGCGAGGGCGCGCAGAGCGGTGGCCAGGGCGCTCTGGCCGCCCGCGGTGATGAGTACGTCGGCGGCGGTGAGCGAGGGTCCGATCTCGCGGGCGAACCAGGCACGGAGCTCGGTGAGCCCGTCGGTGGGCGGCCGGCCCCAGGCTCCGGGGCGGCGACCGGCCCGGGCGAGGGCGGCGGCGAGCGCCCGTTCGGGCTGGAGCGAGGGGTGGAGGTAGCCGCCGTTCAGCTCGATGACGCCGGGCGGCGGTGCGGCGAGCGTGACCAGGACGCCGGACGCGTCGACGGTACGGGGCACGACCTCGGGTCCACCGTCGCCGCTGAGAGAGACCTCCTGCCAGGAGGTGTCGCCGGGCGGGGGCACGTCGGCACGGGGCTCCGCCCGGAAGGCGCCGGAGCCGGGACGGGTCACGACGAGCCCTTCGGCGGCGAGCTGCGCGATCGCCCGGGAGACGGTCACCGGACTGACCCGATAGCGCTCCACGAGCGCCCGGCTGGATGGCAGCTTCCCACCTGGTGAGTAGCGGTTCAGTTCACTTCGAAGAGAATTTGCCAGCTCAGCTACACTGCTACGCTCTTGCATGACAGCAAAGGATAGCGCTACCCGTCAGACATCGATAGCGGTTACCTCCCCTTCGACAGCAGTCGCCCCATCGGCGGGCCGGAGCGGCACCCTGCTCGCCGGGCTCGGCGTCGTCGCCTTCTCGCTGACCTTCCCGTCCACGGTCTGGGGACTGGAGAGCTTCGGCCCCTGGTCCCTGGTGACCCTGCGCAGCCTGCTCGCCGCACTGATCGCGGGCAGCGTGCTGCTCGCGGGACGGGTCCCGGTGCCCGACCGCCGCCACTGGGGCGGGCTCGCGGTCGTCGCCGGTGGTGTGGTGGTGGGGTTCCCGCTGCTGACCACGCTGGCCCTGCAGACCTCCACCTCGTCGCACGCGGCCGTGGTGGTGGGGTTGCTGCCGCTGACCACGGCGGTCCTCTCGTCGCTGCGGACCGGGTCGCGTCCGCCGCGGATCTTCTGGATCGCGGCACTGACCGGCGCGGCCGTGGTGATCGTGTTCACCGTGCAGCAGAGCGGCGGCGCGCTCTCCTCCGGCGATCTCTTCCTGTTCGGCGCGCTGCTGGTGTGCGCGGCGGGGTACACCGAGGGCGGCAGGCTGGCCGCGGTCATGCCGGGCTGGCAGGTGATCGGCTGGGCACTGGTCCTCGCGACGCCGCCGATGGTGGCGGGCGCGGCGGTCGCGCTTTCCTTCGAGCCGGTGCGGCTGACCACGCACGGGGTCATCGGCCTGGTCTGGGTGGCGGCGGGTTCCACCTTCGTCGGCCTGTACGTCTGGTACCGCGGCATGGCGGAGATCGGGGTCCCGCGGGCGAGCCAGCTTCAGCTCGCGCAGCCGCTGCTGACCCTGGTGTGGTCGTTCCTGCTCCTCGGCGAGAAGGTCTCGGCGGCCGCACCCGTGGCGGCGGTGGCCGTCCTCGTCTGCATCGCGGCCACCCAGCGGGCGGGGGCGCGGCGCCAGGGGGCGTCCGGCGTGGCCCACGACGGCCGGGGCACACGCGCCACGGCGGCCTCAACCGCGCCCTGTTCCCGCCCTGTCCGAAAAGAGTCACCGGTACGCCCGGTGCGCGGGCGGATCCGGTCATAGACTTGTCGACATGGACCGTCACCCGTGAGGAGGTCACTCCCTATGGAGGCACACGCGGGCGACCGGCTGCTGACGCACGGCAGGACCGTGGGGCAGCACGACCGGGTCGCAGAAATCCTCGAAGTGCTCGGGGACGGGGGCGCGCCCCCGTATCGCGTCCGCTCCGAGGACGGACACGAACACCTGGTTTCGCCAGGTCCCGACACCATCGTCCAGCACGCCGTGGTCCGGCACCGGGGCCCGGAGACCCCGTAGGTTCCCCGGGCACACGGCACCGCCCCGACCGCGCCACCCCTCGTAGCGCCCTCTCCGCCTCGGACCCCTCGGGTCAGCGGGGAGGGCGCACTCTGCTGCGGTAGTGGTCCGCCACGACGCGCGCCATCATGCCGGCCCGGTCGGTGACCACGTCCTTGCCCGAGAAGTAGACATGCCCGCGGACCTGGTCGTAGCCGGCGGCGAGGCCGATGTGGCGAGAGAGCTCGGCCGGGTCCTGCCAGGCGGCGGGCTGGGCGGGGTCACCGCTCTTGTAGAGCGCCTCGCCGACGAAGAGGTTGACACCTGTGCCCCGTACCACCGCGTCCCACCAGGGGACCAGCTTGGCGTAGTCGGCGGCGGCGAAGCCGATGTTCCAGTAGACCTGCGGACAGATGTAGTCGATCCATCCCTTCTTGACCCAGCCTCGGGTGTCGGCGTGCAGGTCGTCGTAGGTCTGCACCCCTGCCCTGGTGTCCGAGCCCAGAGGGTCGGTCCCCGCATTGCGCCAGACACCGAACGGGCTGATCCCGAACTGGACGTGCTTCTTGATCTTCTTGATCCCCGCGGACATCTCGCGGACCAGCTTGTCGGTGTTGTCGCGGCGCCAGGCGGCCTTGTCCGGGAAGCCCGCGCCGTACTTCGCGTAGGTGGCGTCGTCGGCGAAGACCTGTCCGGCGACCGGATACGGGTAGAAGTAGTCGTCCCAGTGGACGGCGTCGATGTCGTAGCGGCGGACCGCGTCGAGCATCGCGTCCTGGACGAAGCGGCGCACCTCGGGCAGTCCGGGGTTGTAGTAGAGCTTCCCGCCGTACGGCAGGACCCAGTCGGGGTGCAGCCGCGCCGGATGGGTGGGGACCAGCCGGGACGGATCCGTGTGGTTGGCGACCCGGTACGGGTTGAACCAGGCATGCAGTTCCAGGCCGCGGCGGTGCGCCTCACGGACAGCGGTGCCCAGCGGGTCCCAGCCGGGGTTCTTCCCCTGGACGCCGGTGAGGTACTGGGCCCACGGCTCGTAGGAGGACGGCCACAGGGCATCGGCGGTCGGCCGGACCTGCAGGACGACGGCGTTCAGCCGCCGGTCGACGGCCTCGTCGAGGTACGCGATCAGCTCGGCCTGCTGCGCCGCCGCCGTCAGGCCGGGCGCCGAGGGCCAGTCGATGTTGGCGACGGTGGCGACCCACATACCGCGCATCTCGCGCCGGGCGACGCGCGGGAGATGCGCACCCGGCCCGGGCGACGCACCCGCCCCGGACGGAACCGGCGCTTCCCGCGGTACCGCGAGGGCCTCGGCCGCACCCGCGACCGAGGCCGTCATCCCCGCGACCACCCCGGCCGCACCCGCCACAAAGCCCCTTCGGGCCATTTGCCGCATTTCGTTGCCACCTGCCGTCTCTGTGTCCTCGTCCGTCACCCCCGGCATCGGGGGTAACGCAGAGCATGCCCGCCCCGGCCCGTCATGACCCGTAGGCCGCGGAGTAACGTCGGGGGGTCGAGGCGGGGACCGGAATCAGACGGGAGCCCGCCGAACGGAGATGAGCGAAAGGCACGAGGTGACGGACTCTATGGCCGACATTGCACGCGTCGGAGTGGTGGGCTGTGGCCAAATGGGCGCAGGCATCGCGGAGGTGTGCGCCCGCAGCGGACTCGACGTCATGGTGGCCGAGACCACCGGCGAGGCGCTGGAGATCGGTCGCACCCGGCTCCACAACTCCCTCTCGAAGGCCGCCGAACGCGGCAAGATCACCGAGGAGGAGCGCGACGAGACACTCGGCCGCCTCGGCTTCACCACCGACCTCGGCGAGTTCGCCGACCGCGATCTCGTGATCGAGGCCGTCGTGGAGAACGAGCAGGTCAAGACCGAGATCTTCCAGGTGCTCGACCAAGTGGTGACCCGAAAGGACGCGATTCTCGCCTCCAACACGTCCTCCATCCCGCTGGTGAAGCTGGCTGTGGCGACGTCCCGCCCGGACCAGGTCATGGGCATCCACTTCTTCAACCCGGCCCCGGTGCAGAAGCTCGTCGAGCTGATCCCCGCTCTGACCACGTCCGACGAGACGATCCGGCGCTCCGAGGCACTGGTGCAGGACGTGCTGGGCAAGCATCCGATCCGCGCCCAGGACCGCTCCGGCTTCGTCGTCAACGCTCTGCTGATCCCGTATCTCCTTTCCGCGATCCGGATGTTCGAGTCGGGTATCGCCAGCCGCGAGGACATCGACAACGGCATGGAGCTCGGCTGCGCCCACCCGATGGGCCCGCTGAAGCTGTCCGACCTCATCGGCCTGGACACCGTGGCCTCGGTCGCCGACTCGATGTACGCCGAGTTCAAGGAACCGCTGTACGCCGCTCCCCCGCTGCTCCAGCGCATGGTCGACGCGGGCCGGCTCGGCCGCAAGACGGGCTCGGGCTTCTACCCGTACTCCTGACCTGCCGGTCGTCGTACCGCCTGCGGGGCCGGCCGGGGATGTCCCGGCCGGCCCCGATCGCGTGCGCGACGTGCCTCACCCGATCCGTAAGTGATGGAGCATCAGCAACCCGGCCACCGTGTTGGCCGCCGGCACCTCGCCCCGGGCGATCATGTCGGGCACCAGCTTGAGCGGTATCCACTCGCGGCGCGACGACTCGAAATCGTCCTGCGGAGGGCCGGTCCAGGTCGCCTCCTCGGCCCAGTAGAGGTGGTGCCGAGCGTCGGTGAGGCCGTTCGACGGCTCCACGGTCAACAGCGGCCGCAGCGGGCCCGGGCGCCAGCCGGTCTCCTCCTCCATCTCCCGGGCGGCCGCGGCCTCGATGCCCTCGCCGTCCTCGACCACACCGGCGGCGAGCTCCCAGCCCCAGCTGTCGGTGATGAACCGGTGCCGCCACAGCAGCAGGACCTCGTTGGCCTCGTTGACGACGGTCGCCGCGGCGACGGCCCGGAGCCGGACGAGGTAGTGGTCGAGGTGACGGCCGTCGGGAAGAACGACATCCGCCAGATTGACCCGGAACCAGCGGTTCTCATAGACAGTTTGTTCGTTCAGATTCGTCCACTGCACAGTTCTGCCACCTTCCGACACGTTGGTGGCAACATGGCAGCAGGAGCAGCGTCGGAGGGGAACGTTCCCGGCGTACGTTCAGTACGTTCACAGCGGTACGCGCAACGCCCCGTCGATCATCTCGGCGGCCTGTTCCGCGTCTGCGCAGCCACTCCCGACCAGATCCTCGCGCACCGCCCGCAGCCGGTCCCGCAGCCGCTGCGACTCCATCCCCCGGGCCCGTTCCGCCATCTCCGTGGCCGTGCCCGCCGCCCGGTCCGCCTCCCCCTGCCGCAGCTCGATATGGGTCAGGATGGCCAGCCGGTGCACCCGGCCCCGGTCGTGCGCCGGGGTACTGACCGCCGCAGCGGCGTGCTCCCGAGCCCCCGGCAGATCGCCGAGGCTGAGCAGGGCCTCCGCCACCTGCACATTGACCAGGCCCGGTTCGACGTACCCCGTCTCGTCGGGTTCATGGCCGGGGCGGATGCGCTCGGCCTCGGACTCGGCTCGCCGGATGCACTCCAGGGCGCTGTGACCGTCGCCGAGGTGCGCGTACGCCTTCGCCTGCATCGCGTACAGATCGGCCGCCAGCGCGGGCGTGATGTGCCGTCCCGCGGCCCGCAGCGCCGCCTCCGCGAAGGCGACGGACTGCCGGTAGTCGGCGAGGAACAGCGACTGGTTGACCAGCAGGGCGATCACATACCCGCCGAGACCCCGGTCCCCGCTCGCCTTGGCCAGCCGCAGCGCCTGGTGGAAGTAGCGCTGGGCGAGACCGTGCGCGTCGGAGTCGTAGGCGCAGATGCCCGCGACGGCCACCAGCCCGCCGGTCGCCCGGTGCAACTGACGGCCGGTCGCGTCGCTGTAGCCGCCACGCAGCAGCGGGGCGGTCTCGGCGTTGAGGAAGCCGACGATGCGGGAACGCGTCGCGATGCCGCCGGCCCTGCGGTACATCAGTTCGTAGTGGGCGCGGGCGGCACGCAGCATCGCTATGTCGGCCACGCCGACGCGTGTCGGACCGACACGGGAGACATCGGCGTCCTCGGGCGGGTTCTCCCACTCCCAGACGGGCATGACCGCCGTCGTGCCGGTGACGGCGGCCGCGGCGAGGAGGTGGGGGCGCTGCTGTTCGTCCGAGCGCCACAACGCGGTGGCCCGTTCGACGAAGCCGGTGAGCGTCGAACCCGGCACGACCGTGCCTCCGCGGCCGCAGGTCGCCATGCCGATGTCGTCGAGGGAGACCGGTCGGCGCAGCCGGTCGCCGAGCACCTCGCAGATCAGGTCGGGCGCCTGCCCGCGGGGCCGCTGGCCCTTCAACCAGCGGGCCACGGCAGTGTGTTCGTACCGCAGGGACAGTCCGCGGGCACGCCCGGCCTGGTTGATGTGCGCGGCAAGACCTGCCCGGGAGACGCCCGCCTCGTCGATGAGGGATTCGAGCAGGATGTTGGGCTCCATTGCCCCTCCTAAGGCCTGTCGCCCCAGTGGAGCACGTTTCACACGGGGTGTGAACGGAATGCCCGAACCGTCCCGCCGCGCACTCTGGTGCACCGGGGTACGAATCGGTTGAATCAGTCGCCTCGCAAGAGGCGGCCGGGTCGTCTGCTCCCCCTCGTACAGTCGACGACCCGCACCCGCGTCGTTCGCTCTGCCGACCTGCCCGACACTCCGTGGCAGCGCGGACGACGCCGGATCGCACGACCCACTGCCCACTGATCGGAGGGTGGCTGCGGGGTCGGACCGGACCCGGGTTCCCCTGGGCCGGGCCGGTGCCCGCGTGCGGTCCCCCGCCGTTCGGCGAGCGCAGAAGGAGGGGGCGTATCCGGTAGCCGGATACGCCCCCTCCTCACCTTCTGCGGCCGGTTCGGCCTCGATGGCCGGTCGCCGTCGGCGCGCTACGCTCCGCGCAGCACCGCGCCCGTCCGCTCCGCGGCCAGGGCGACCGCCGCGTCTCGGGCGGCCGTGGCCTCGTCGACAGTCAGAGTGCGGTCCGGCGCGCGGAACCGCAGCGCGTACGCCAGGGACTTCCTGCCCTCGCCGATCTGCTCACCGGCGAACACGTCGAACAGCCTCAGAGATTCGAGGAGTTCACCCGCACCCTCCCGCAACGCCTGCTCCACGTCGGCGGCGGGCACGTCCTGCGCGACGATCAGCGCGACGTCCTGGGTCGCCACCGGGAAGGTGGAGATCCGCGGCGCCTGGAGTGCGCCGTCGACGGCCTGCTCCAGGAGATCGAGGTCGATCTCCATGGCGCAGGTCCGCTCCGGCAGGTGGAGCTCCTTGATGACGCCCGGGTGCAGCTCGCCGGCGTGCCCGACGAGGACCTCCGCGTCGTTCGCCGTGACGAACAGCGCGGCGCAGCGGCCGGGGTGCCACGGCGCGTGCTGGTCGTTCCGGACGATGAGCTCGACACCGGCCTCGCGGGCGATGGCACGAGCGGCCTCGATGGAGTCCGCCCAGCCGACCGGGCGGCCCTTGCCCCACCAGCCGGCCTGCTCGCGGGCGCCCGCGAGGACGACCGCCGCGCGGCGCGGCTGATGCGGCAGCGCGGCGTTCAGCCCGGCGATCTGCTCGTCGCCGGGACGGTGGTCGACGGGCAGCCGCACGGCCGCGGTCTCCTCGCCGGTCGGCCGGAAGACCAGTCCCGTCTCGAAGAGAGCCAGGTCATGGCTGCCGCGGCCGTCGTTGCGCCGCAGTGCGCCGAGGAGGCCCGGCAGCAGCGTGGTGCGCAGCGCCGGCTCCTCGTCGGAGAGCGGGTTGACGAGCTTGACCGTACGGCGGCGGGCGTCGTCGGCGTCGAACCCGAGCTGGTCCAGCACCGCGTCGCCGATGAACGGGTAGTTCAGCGCCTCGACATAGCCGGCTCCGGCGAGCGCCCGGCCGACCCTGCGGTGCAGCCGCTGGCGGTCGGTGAGCCCGCGCCCGGACGGCGGCGTCGGCAGCGTGGACGGGAGGTTCTCGTACCCCTCCAGCCGGATGACCTCTTCGGCGAGGTCGTTCGGCTCGCTCAGGTCGGGCCGCCAGGACGGCACGGTGACCAGGAGCTCGTCCTGCCCGTAGACGTCGCAGCCGACCTGCTGGAGGCGGCGTACGACGGTCTCGCGGCCGTACGCGACACCGGCCACCCGGTCGGGGTGGTCCGCGGGCATCGGGATGGTGCGGGGCGCGGACGGAGCCGCGACCTCGGTGACGCCGGCCTCGGCGGTGCCGCCCGCGAGCAGCACCAGCAGGTCGACGGTGCGCTGTGCGGCAGCGGCCGCGGCCTGCGGGTCGGCGCCGCGCTCGAAGCGCTTGGACGCCTCGGAGGACAGCTTGTGACGGCGTGCGGTCCGGGCGATCGAGATCGCGTCGAAGTGCGCGGCCTCGATGACGACCTCGGTGGTGCTCCCACCGTTCTGGGTGTCGGCGATCTCGGTGTTGGCGCCGCCCATGACCCCCGCGAGACCGATCGGCCCGCGGTTGTCGGTGATGACCAGGTCCTCTGCGTCCAGGACGCGGGCCGTGCCGTCGAGCGTGGTGAGCTTCTCGCCCTGCTGGGCGCGGCGCACCCCGATCGGCCCGTCGATACGGGTGCGGTCGTAGGCGTGCAGCGGCTGACCGAGCTCCAGCATCACGTAGTTGGTGATGTCGACGGTGAGCGAGATCGGGCGCATCCCGGCCTTCTGCAGCCGGCGCTGCATCCAGATCGGGGAGCGCGCCTCGGGATCCAGACCGACGACGGTGCGCGCGGTGAACCGGTCGCAGCCGATCGGGTCGGCCACCTTCACCGGGTAGCCGAACGCGTTCGGCGCGGGCACGTCGAGGAGAGCCGGGTCGCGCAGCGGCAGCCCGTACGCGATGGCGGTCTCACGGGCGACGCCGCGCATCGAGAGGCAGTAGCCGCGGTCGGGGGTGACGGCGATGTCGAGGACCTCGTCGACGAGCTGGAGCAGCTCGATCGCGTCCGTGCCGACCTCGTGCTCCGGCGACAGCACGATGATGCCGTGCGTGCCGTCGTCGCCCATGCCGAGCTCGTCGGTGGAGCAGATCATGCCGTGCGAGGTCCGGCCGTACGTCTTGCGTGCGGCGATCGCGAAGTCGCCGGGCAGTACGGCGCCGGGGAGGACCACGACGACCTTGTCGCCGACGGCGAAGTTACGGGCTCCGCAGACGATCTCCTGCGGCTCACCGGTGCCGTTGGCGGAGCCGACGTCGACGGTGCAGAAGCGGATGGGCTTCTTGAAGCCCTCCAGCTCCTCGATGGTCAGTACCTGTCCGACGACCAGGGGGCCCTTGAGGCCGGCGCCGATGTGCTCGACGGTCTCGACCTCCAGACCGACGTCGACGAGCTTGGCCTGTACGTCACGGCCGGTCTCCGTCGCCGGCAGGTCGACGTACTCCCGCAGCCAGGAAAGCGGGACGCGCATCAGATCTCCATCCCGAACGGCCGGGTGAACCGGACGTCACCCTCGACCATGTCTCGCATGTCTTCGACGTTGTGGCGGAACATCAGCATTCGTTCGATGCCGAACCCGAAGGCGAATCCGCTGTACTTCTGGGGGTCGACGCCGCAGGCGATGAGCACCTTGGGGTTGACCATGCCGCAGCCGCCGAGCTCGATCCAGCCCTCGCTGCCGCAGGTGCGGCAGGGGCGGTCCGGGTTGCCGACGGACGTGCCGCGGCAGACGTAGCAGACCATGTCCATCTCGGCGGACGGCTCGGTGAAGGGGAAGAAGTTCGGCCGCAGCCGGGTCTTCATCTCGGGGCCGAAGAGCGCCTGGACCATGTGGTCGAGGGTGCCCTTGAGGTCCGCCATGGTGAGGCCCTCGTCGACGGCGAGCAGCTCGATCTGGTGGAAGACCGGGGTGTGCGTCGCGTCGAGCTCGTCGGTGCGGTAGACCCGCCCGGGGCAGACGACGTAGACGGGCGGCTCGCGGTCGAGCAGGGTGCGGGCCTGGACCGGCGAGGTGTGCGTACGCAGCACGATGCCGGACTCGTCACCCGTGGTCGGCTTCCCGTCGGGCGTGGTGCCCTGGACGAAGAAGGTGTCCTGCATCTGCCGGGCCGGGTGGTCGGGCACGAAGTTCAGGGCGTCGAAGTTGAACCACTCCGCCTCGACCTCGGGGCCCTCCGCGATCTCGTAGCCCATGGCCACGAAGACGTCCGCGACGCGCTCCATGATGGTCGTCAGAGGGTGGCGGGCGCCGGCCGGGGTGCGGTCGTACGGCAGCGTGACGTCCACTGCCTCCTCGACCAGCACACGGGCGTCCCGCTCGGCCTCCAGCTCCGCCTGACGGGCGGCGAGGGCCTTGCTCACGGCGCCGCGGGCCTGGCCCACACGCTTGCCCGCCTCGGCCTTGGCCTGCGGCGGCAGCGCGCCGATCTCCCGGTTGGCGAGGGACAGGGGCGAGGTACCACCGGTGTGCGCGGTCTTCGCCTGGGCGAGCGCGTCGAGGTCGCCCGCGGCGGCGAAGGCGGTGAACGCCTCGTCCCGCATGCGCTCGATCTCTTCCGGTTTCAGTGCCTCGACCTCGACTGGGTCGTACGACTTGTTCGGTGCCGACATCTCTTCCCGTGCTTCCGATTGGCTGGTGGCGCGGCCCCGCTCGACGACTGGAGGACGCAAAGGTGCCAAAGGTCGAGTCTAAAGGCCACGAGGGGTGGAGGAAGCCCGCGGGCTGCTCAGGCCCTCCCGTCGCCCGCCGCCGCCCTGCCCGATTGCTTCGCAAACTCTCTTATTTCAGAAAAGCCGGAGCCCCCACGGGCAGAATAAATCGGAATTCGGCGCCGCCGCCGGGGCCGCGGCCGACTGTGATCGTGCCGCCGTGCGCCTCGACGATGCCCTTGACGATGTAGAGGCCCAGCCCCGTACCGCCGCGCTTGCTCCCCCGCCAGAAGCGGGTGAAGACACGGCCCATCGACTCCTCGGGGATGCCGGGGCCTTCGTCGCTCACGGTGACGGCCGTTCCCTTCTCGTCGCTCTTCGCGGGTGCGGGTGCGAGTTCAATGGTGACGGTTCCCTCGCCGTGGCGCACCGCGTTTTCCAGCAGGTTGCCGAGGACCTGGTCGACCTTGTCCGGGTCGGCCCACACTGCGGGCAGCGGCTGCCGGGTGCGGACGAGGAAGCGGTCGGGCGTCTGACCGTTGGCGGTGAGGGCCTGGACGTGGCGTTCCACGGCGGCGGAGAGGTCGACCGGCTGGCGGCGCAGCTCCAGGCGGCCGGAGTCGATCCGGGAGATGTCGAGCAGCTCGGCGATGAGCCGGGTGACGCGGTTGGCGTCGGCGTCGACGGTCTCCAGCATCAGGCGCTTCTGGTCGTCGGTGAACCGTTCCCACTTGGCCAGCAGCGTCGCGGTGAAGCCCTTGACGGAGGTCAGCGGGGAGCGCAGCTCGTGGGCGACGATCGCGATCAGTTCGGCGTGGCTGCGCTCGGTGCGGCGACGGGCCTCGGTGCCGCGCAGACTGATCACCAGCCGGCGTACCGGACCGGTCGGGTAGTCACGTACGTACCGGGCGGCGACCAGGACCTCGCGGCCGCCGGGCAGCAGCAGGTTCCGCTCGGGCTGGCCGACCCGGGTGGCGAGGCCGCCGTACGGATCGGTCAGGGCCCACCAGCGTCGGCCCTTGAGGTCCTCCAGCGGCAGTACGTGCTCCAGCGGGCGGCCGAGCGCGGCGGTCCTGGGTACGGCGGTGATCCGGGCTGCCGCCGAGTTGAAGCAGATGACCCGGCCCGTCCGGTCGGCGATGACGAGCCCGTCGGGGAGGTCGTCCGGGTCGATGCCGGATGCGACGGTGTCGTCCGCGGGGCCGTTGCCCTCGACGTCGGCCGGGGAATTCTCGCCGTCCGGACCCCGGTCGGCGCGCACGTCGGCCGGGTGTGTGTCGCGCGGCCTGCTCATGCCGACAGACATATTCCCGTACCCCACCTCTCGAACCGGTGCAGTGGGCCCCCGAGTTCGTCACCCTACTAGTCGTCGGTGACGGAGCGACACCCTGTGGGGGCGCACTGCTGCGGTGTGCCGGTCGGCGGGGTACGGGGCCGGTCAGCCGGCGGTACGTCGGGGGCGCTGGGCGCGGGCGGAGGCGTACAGGCAGACGGCCGCCGCGGTGGCGAGGTTGAGGCTTTCCGCCTTGCCGTGGATCGGCACCCGGACGACGGCGTCGGCCAGCGCCCGGGTCTCCTCGGGCAGCCCCCACGCCTCGTTGCCGAAGACCCAGGCGGTGGGACCGCCCATGGTGCCTGCGTCGAGCTCGTCGTCGAGGTCGTCGTCGCCCGCGCCGTCGGCGGCGAGGATCCGTACGCCCGCGTCCCGCAGCCCCTGGACGGCCTGCTCGACCGGTACGCCCACGACGACCGGCAGATGGAAGAGCGAGCCGACCGAGGCACGCACGGACTTGGGGTTGTAGAGGTCGACGGAGGCGTCGGTGAGGACGACGGCGTCGGCGCCCGCGGCGTCGGCACAGCGCAGCACCGTACCGGCGTTCCCGGGGTCACGTACGTGTGCGAGGACGGCGACCAGGGTGGGCTTCGCGGCGAGGACGGACTCGAACGGCGAGTCGAGGAACCGGCAGACACCGATGAGACCCTGCGGGGTGACGGTCTGCGACACATCGGCGAGGGTGTCGCCGTCGGCGAGGTGCACCCGGGCGCCGGCCGCGTGGGCGGCGTCGATGATGTCGGCGTACCGCTCGGCCGCCTCGACGGTGGCGAAGAGCTCCAGCAGGGTCGGCTCGCCGTCACTGCCGCGGTGTTCCGCGGCCTCGCGCACGGCCTGCGGCCCCTCGGCGATGAACCGTCGCTCCTTGCCCCGGAAATTGCGCCGGGCGAGGCGCCGGGCGGCGGCGACGCGCGGCGATCGCGGGGAGATCAGTTCGGGGGTGGCCATGGTCGGCGGCGGGCCTCTCTGCGTGCGGAGGTACGGAACAAGGGGTGCAACGCACCGGACCCGCAGACGACGAGCGCCTGCGGGTCCGGCTCAAAAGCCAAGAAGTGCGCCCTGGGTCAGGCGGCCTTCGGGGCGTTGACGTCACTCGGGAGGGCCTTCTGGGCAACCTCGACGAGAGCGGCGAACGCGTTGGCGTCGTTGACCGCGAGCTCGGCCAGAATCTTGCGGTCCACCTCGATGTTGGCGGCCTTCAGACCCTGGATGAGGCGGTTGTACGTCATGCCGTTCTGGCGGGCAGCGGCGTTGATGCGCTGGATCCACAGCTGACGGAAGTCGCCCTTGCGCTTCTTGCGGTCGTTGTAGTTGTAGACCAGGGAGTGGGTGACCTGCTCCTTGGCCTTGCGGTACAGGCGCGAGCGCTGACCGCGGTAACCGCTGGCGGCCTCGAGGATTGCCCGGCGCTTCTTGTGGGCGTTGACTGCCCGCTTGACGCGTGCCACTTGTTAACTCCTTGTAGCGGGGCCGTGGTTGGACTCACACGGCCCGGAAACGAATTGGTCCCGGTGTGATCGAGGTCGCGCCCCCGGATTCACCGGGGGCCGAACCTCACTTGCCGAGAAGCTTCTTGATCTTCTTGGCGTCGGCCGGAGCCACGACGACCGTGCCGGTCAGCGAGCGGGTCTTCTTGGACGACTTGTGCTCGAGCAGGTGGCGCTTGCCGGCCTTCTCACGGAGCACCTTGCCGGAGCCGGTGATCTTGAATCGCTTGCTGGCACCGCTGTGCGTCTTGTTCTTCGGCATCGCGCCGTTCTCTCCTCGTAAGTGGCGCCCCTCGCGGTGCAGGCACCGGACAGCAGGGGCGTCAGATCTTGGTGGGGATTCCGAGGGGACCCGGGGCCGCCTGGATGGCGCCCCCTGAGGTCACGCCTCGGAAGGTGTCTCGGCCGAAGCCTCGGGCTGCGCTTCGGCCGGAGCCTCGGCAGCCTCTTCCGCAGCAGCCTCGGCGTCGGGGGTGTAACCCTGACGCCCCGCCTTGCGGGCGGCCTGGGCCTCACGGGCCTCGGCCATGGCTTCGGTCTTCTTCTTGTGCGGGCCCAGAACCATGATCATGTTCCGGCCGTCCTGCTTCGGGTTCGACTCGATGAAGCCGAGTTCCTCGACGTCCGAAGCGAGACGCTGGAGCAGACGGAAGCCCAGCTCAGGGCGGGACTGCTCACGACCACGGAACATGATCGTGATCTTGACCTTGTCGCCCTGCTTGAGGAACCGGACGACGTGACCCTTCTTGGTGTCGTAGTCGTGCGGGTCGATCTTCGGCCGGAGCTTCATTTCCTTGATGACCGTGTGCGCCTGGTTCTTGCGCGCCTCACGGGCCTTCATGGCCGACTCGTACTTGAACTTCCCGTAGTCCATGAGCTTGCACACGGGCGGACGGGCGGTCGCCGCCACCTCGACCAGGTCGAGGTCGTACTCCTGTGCGAGTTCCAGGGCCTTGGCAAGCGGAACAATCCCGACCTGCTCGCCGCTGGGACCGACAAGTCGCACCTCGGGAACGCGAATCCGGTCGTTGATGCGGGGCTCGGCGCTGATGGATCCTCCTCGGTAGCACCACGCGGCCGCCTGGCGGACAGCCACGTAACGTCTGTTTCGTGAGACCAACCGCACCAGTGCATCAAAAATGCCCCGGACGGGACACAGGCGGGGCTCCTGGAAAACCGGAACACCGCCGCGGTCAACCGCGGGGCGCATCGGGCGGCTCCATCGTCCGTACGGAACGATGGGCGCCACCTGACCGGTGACCTGCCGTCCCGGAGGATGGTCAGGTGGGAGATCGGAGCCTCCACTTGTGGGCCGGGCACATAGCTGCCCAGCCGGTCGTTACACCAGGTTAGCAGCTCACCGGGACGGGCGCTAACCAGCTGCCGCAGCCGCTCCCGCAGACGGAGCCGTGCCGGCGTGGGCCTATCGTATGGCGCATGAGTGACGCGACCCCCAGCAGTGAAACCCCCGGCTTCGACGACATGACCCGCGACATCGCCGAGGTCCCCGCGGTCGAGGTGATCGTGACGGTCGCCGTCAACCTGATGAGCGCGGCCGCCGTGAAGCTCGGCCTCACCGAGGACGGCGACGAGCACAAGGACCTCGACGAGGCCCGCAAGCTGGTCCACGCCCTGGCCGGCCTGCTGGACGCGAGCGCCACGGAGATCAGCTCCTTCCATGCGGCGCCGCTGCGGGACGGGCTGAAGTCTCTGCAGCTGGCGTTCCGCGAGGCCTCGCTGGTACCGGACGAGCCCGGCCAGGGCCCCGGTGAGAAGTACACCGGCCCCATTTTCGGCTGAGCCTCCACCCCCTCCTCCCCTCCGTACCACTGTGAGCCCCTGCCCGGACGGGCAGGGGCTCACGGCATTCCCCGCACGCCCTGCCGAGCTCCGCGCATCCCGGGGCGGGGTGGGGTCGGCCGGTGCACCGGCGCAGGCGCCACACCGGCGGAGCGGCTGTTCGCGCGCGTCGGGCCGGTCGGGTGATCAGCGGGTGAAGAGGGGCTCTCCGGGCGCGATCGTGTCCGCCGGAAGCAGCGCGAGGTCCAGGCCCCGCACCAGGCGTGCCCGCAGGACCTCGTCGTCGGCGAGCGATTCCGCAACCCGGCGGGCCGTCTCGGCGGGGGCCGCTTCGGGCGCCAGGACCAGGGCGAGGGTGCCTCCTGACCGTCCCGGGACGAGGTGGGCGCGGAGCACGGCGGGCTCGGCGGCGACCGCGTCCCGTACCGCGGAGGTGACCGCCGGGTCGTCCAGCGGGTCGGCACTGGTCCGGCCCTCGGCAAGGGCGAGCAGCGCGGAGCCGGTCAGTTCGTACGCCACAGGACCGGCGAGGTCGAGCACCACCGTGTCCGCCTTCTCGTGCGCGGCCGCCTGCAGCGCCTGGTGCAGGGGCACGGCGACGGGGCGGGCCTGCGGGTCCCAACGGGCCAGCGAGGCGGTCGAGGTGAAAGCGGGAAGCGCGCGACGGTCACCGGCCTGGAGGGTGGGGACGGCCATGTCGCTGGTCTTCTCCCGGCGCAGCCCGCCCCCGCGTCGCGCACGACCACCCTTGCCGGGCGCTTCGTGACTGTCCTCCTCGCCCTCCTCCACCTCTCCGAGGACGGCGACGACGGGGACCAGGAGCCTGGCTCCCTTGAGCGCCTCGAGGACCGGGCCGACGGCCGTCCGGTCCTCGGCCCAGGCGGCGAGCGCCGCGGTCAGTGCAGGGTCGGCCGTGCCGTCGTCGTCGGAGTAACCGGGGTCCGGAATGTTCTTCAGCGCCACAGGGCGAGCGTAGTCGGTGCGGTTTCTCACCCCGTCCTCAGGTGCGCCACAGCCCCCTGCCAGATGGCCTTCCTAGCGTCCGCTCCATGCCCCTGTCGATACCGAGAAGACGTACATCCGCGTTGTCCGCCGGAATGACGGCCATGGTGCTGCTGGCAGGTTCGGCCGCCGGAGGCATGTATCTGATGGGCCGGCCCTCCGATGCGGCGCCCCGCCCCGTGGCTTCCGTATCGTCGACGACCCCGGTGGTGACGAGCAAGGAGCCGCAGGTGGATCTCGACGCGGAGCTGGCAGCGGCGGTGGCGCCGCTGACCGGTGACTCCACGATGTCGGTCGCGGTGCTGGACACCGACAGCGGCGACGGCGCGATGTACGGGACGCGGATGTACGCCACCGCGAGCATCGTCAAGGTCGACATCCTCGCGGCGCTTCTGCTGCAGGCCCAGGACGACGAGCGGGAGCTCACCGGCTACGAGCGCAGCCGGGCCGTCACCATGATCGAGAACAGCGACAACGACGCCGCGACCTCGCTGATGCAGGCGATCGGCGGGGCGGCCGGACTCGACGCGGCCAACCAGCGCTTCGGCCTGACGAGCACGACCGCCGCCCGGGCCTGGGGGCTGACGCAGACGACGTCGGCGGATCAGCTGAAGCTGCTGCAGACGGTGTTCGGTACGCATTCGAAACTGACCGGGGCCTCCCGTGCGTATCTGCAGGGGCTGATGCGTCGCGTGGCGGCCGACCAGCACTGGGGAGTGTCGGCGGCGGGCAGCGACTGGGCGCTGAAGAACGGCTGGATGCCGCGGAGCGCCACCGGGCTGTGGGACATCAACAGCATCGGGCAGGTGAGGGTCCACGAGCACACATATCTGGTGGCGGTGCTCTCCGCCGGGCAGCAGACGAAGGAGACGGGCATCGAGCGGGTGGAGTCGGTCGCGAAGGCCGCGGTGAGGGTGCTCGACAAGGCGCGGTGAGCGGGCCCCGGCCCTGCTTCAGCGGCGCACGGAGGGTTTCCTGCCGCGCCACAGCAGTACGGCCAGCGCCAGCAGCACGGCTCCGAGACCGCCCGCGATCGGGGCGAGCCAGCCGGCGGGAGCTTCGTCCTTGTGCTGCGGGGTGGGCCCGGGGCCGAAGTACCGCTTGCTGTAGCCGGCTTCGGCGGAGTCGTCGGACGCGGCCGACTCGGCTTTGAGACCGGCCCGGCGGAGCGTGCCGCCCGCCTCGATCGCGGCGGCCGGGTCGACGATGCCGTAGCCCCGGGAGTCGTCGCGGCCGCCCTTGGGTGAGTTGCGCGCGGTGTCCATGAGGAGCTTCTTGACCTGGGCCGGCGACAGCCCCGGGTGGGCGGCCCGGACCAGCGCGACCGCGCCGGAGACGAATGCGGAGGCGGCCGATGTTCCCCACTCGATGTAGTAGTGACGGTCGGGGGACGGGACGACGATGTCGACGCCGGGGGCGCTGACGGTGGCGTACCAGCGGCGGGTGGAGAACGTCGCGTGCGTCCCGTACCGGTCGACGGCGGCAACCGCGATCACACCGGGGTAGGCGGCGGGATACGAGATGTGGTCGCCCTTCTCGCCCCCGTTGCCCGCCGAGGCGACGACGACGGCGCCCTTCTTCAGCGCGTACTGGATGGCGGCGTCCTCACCTCCCTCGGGGTGTGCGGACTCGCTGTCGTCGCCGAGGGAGAGGTTGATGACGTCGGCGCCGTGGTCGGCGGCCCAGCGGATGCCGTCGGCCAGGGCCGTACCGCGGGACCGGCGGGCCTTGGCGCGGGACGGGTCGGAGGCTTCGAGGATCACCCGGACCGGAAGGATCTTCGCTTCGGGGGCGATGCCGAGCACCCCGTCACCGCGGCCGACGCCGTGACCGCGGCCCGCGATGATGCCGGCCATCGCGGTGCCGTGCCGGGCCCAGGAACGGTCGCCGCGCCGGGCGCCGAAACCGATCATGTCCTTGCCGGGCAGCACCTGGCCCGCCAGGTCGGGGAGGCTGTCGTCGACCCCGGTGTCCACGACGGCGACGGTGATCCCCTTGCCCCTGGTGGTCTGCCAGGCCCGGTCGGTGTGGAGCGCCTGGAGGCCCCACTGCTGGGGCCGGATCGTGTCCGCGCGGGCGGGGACGGCGGGCAGCAGCGCGAAAGCGGTGGCGGCGCAGACCGCGCCGAGTGCGCGGCGGCGGTGGCGGCGTCGGCTGCTCATTGCGGCCTCTCCGTGAGGTCGGTGACGGTCCGGCGCATCCCGCGCTCGATCCGGTCGGCGATGCCCTTGGCCTCATGACCGAGACCTGCCTGCGCCACGGCCGTCGTGGAGTCCGCGGCCAGCGCGTCGGCGACGGGTTGCGGGGCGGTGACCGTACGCCCGTCGGCGAAGCCGGAGACGGCGAACACGACGACCGGTACCTCGGTCAGCACATGGACGGTCCAGGTGGCGCGCTGCTCGTTGCCGAATCCGGCGGCAGCGGTGCCCTTGACGGCGTACGTACGGGGCATGAGGTCGGTGCGGGCGTCGAGGTGCTGATCGGTGAAGCGGATGCTCAGCGCCCTCATCGCGTCGGATCCGCCCTCGGTGAAGACCATGCCGACCGTGGTGACGCTGCTGGAGGTGGCGTCGGCGTACGTGGCCCGCAGCAGCCGTTCGCATCCGACCGGTCGGAGCGTCCTGAGGAGCAGGGGGTCGAGCCCGCTCGTGCAGCCGCTGTCCGGGGCGACGCCGATCCGGGTCCAGACCCGGTCCGCGCCGCCGGGACCCGCGCCTTCGCCCTTGAGGGTGGGCGGGAAAAGGGTGTCCACGGGGATGTCACGCCAGGCGGTGCGGCCGGTGACATACGGGTCACGGGCGCCGGGATCGGCCGAGGACTCACTGGTGAGGTAGGTCCCGGTGACCGCGCCGCCGATCAGCCCGAGCCCGAGCACGACACAGGCCGCGGCCGCCGCGGTCCTGGCCGGATGACGGGCGGGGACGCGGCGCAGCCGGGTGGTGGTCTCGGCGGGCGTCTCGGGACCGGGGTACGGCCGGTGGCCATGGGGATACGGGAGATGTCCGCCCGGGTGGGGTGGGGGCGGTATCGCGCCGGGCCGCGGTGTGAGATCCACGGCGCCGACCGGCCGGCGGCGGGTCGCGGCGGGTGGCACCTCGGGGCGGGGTGGAACGGGTGCGGGGGCAGGGCCGGGGGCTGCGACCGGGCTCACGGGACGGAGCCGCGTGGTCGTCTCCACGGGCCTCTGCTCCGGGACCGTGCTCTGGGGGCGGCTCTCGGTACCGCTCCGGCTCCGGCTCTGGCTCTGCAGCTGAACGGGATCCTGCGCCGGATTCGGGCCCGGGGTCGCCCGGGTCGGGGACGCGGTGGGCGAGGCCGGGGCCGACGGCTCCGTCATGTGCCCCGACTCGTCCGGGGGGCCGGCCGGGTGGGGTGGCGTCGTCGGGCGGGGCGGCACGGGAGCGCGCTGCGCCTCGGTACTCATCCGCCCCCCTGGTCCACGTTCCGTACCGCTCGCGGATCACCGTCACAGGCAGGCCCGTTGGCCACCGCGTGCTCGTCACTCTACGGGTTGAAAGGGGTCGGGCGGGAGCGGGGCGTCGCGGCCCCGGGAGATCTGCCCAGATCGTCCCCCTACCCAGCGGTAGTGGCGTCTGGCAAGCTGCGGCCATGACTGCCCGTGCCGCTGACCGGACCCGTTACGACCGGGCCACCGCCCACCTCGACGCCCCGATCGCCGTCGTCGATCTGGACGCCTTCGACGCGAACGCCGATGATCTCGTCCGCCGGGCAGCGGGAAAGCCGATCCGGGTCGCGAGCAAGTCGGTGCGCTGCCGGACCCTGCTGGAGCGGGTGCTCGCACGGCCGGGCTTCGCCGGGATCATGTCGTTCACGCTGGCCGAGTCGTTGTGGCTGGCCCGGGCCGGGTTCGACGACGTCCTGCTGGCCTACCCGTCGGCCGACCGGTCCGCCTTCGCCGAGCTGGCCGCCGACCCGAAGCTCGCCGCCGCGGTGACGGTGATGGTGGACGACCACGCGCAGCTGGAACTGATCGACGCGGCGCGGGCCGGTGGCCAGGAGGAGATCCGGGTCTGTCTGGAGCTGGACACCTCGCTGCAGCTGCTCGGCGGCCGGGTCAGGATCGGGGCGCGGCGTTCGCCGTTGCGCTCCCCCGCCCAGCTGGCGGAGCTGGCGCGCTCGGTGGCGCGCAGGCCCGGTTTCCGGCTGGTCGGTCTGATGGCGTACGAGGGGCACATCGCCGGGGTCGGGGACGCGGTCGCGGGCCGGCCGTTGCGGTCCCGGGCGATCCGGCTGATGCAGGCGACGGCCCGCAAGGAGCTGGTGGCCCGGCGCGCGGAGGTGGTCCGGGCGGTGCGCGCGGTGGCGCCGGACCTGGAGTTCGTGAACGGCGGTGGCACGGGCAGCGTGCAGCACACGGCGGCGGAGTCCGCGGTGACCGAGATCGCGGCCGGGTCGGGGCTCTACGTACCACGACTGTTCGACAACTACACATCGTTCACCGCCCGCCCGGCGGCGCTGTTCGCGCAACCCGTGGTGCGGCGGCCCGGCGTGGGTGTGGTGACGGTGCTCGGCGGCGGCTACCCGGCCTCGGGGGCCGCGGGTGCGGACCGGCTGCCCGTCCCGTATCTGCCGGAGGGGTTGCGCTACGACCCGCAGGAGGGTCCGGGCGAGGTGCAGACGCCGCTGCTCGGCGCCCCGGCCGACGATCTGCTGATCGGCGACAAGGTGTGGTTCCGGCATGCGAAGGCCGGCGAGCTGTGCGAGCGCTTCGACGAGTTGCAGCTGATCGAGGGCGACCGGGTGACGGCGGCCGTGCCGACGTACCGGGGCGAGGGGAAGACGTTCCTCTGACCTGTGGGCCGAGGCGCGGGGATCAGGGGGCCACGGAGCTGCCGACGCCGCCGCTCGTCTCGCTGTCGCCGATCGGCCGGATGCCCTGGGTGAGGGTGTCCATGAGGGAGAGCGGCGGCCCGTCGGGGCCGGCGTCGAAGGCGTAGCGCACGATGACCGGCGATTCGCTGCCGACGGTCGACGGGAAGACGAGGGACTGCACGTAGCCGCCCGGCCCCTTGCCCGTGGTGACCTGCCAGCGCACCTCGTAGCCCGTGCGTCCCCCCACGCTCACGGACGCGGATCGAAGCAGCTTGTGGGAGGTGATGCCGCCGTGGATCCGGTCGCCGACGACGTTCTCCTCGTACGCCGCGTCGGCCGCGGTGCTGATGTCCCGCTTGGCCAGGACTTCGGGTGAGGTGATGTCCGTTTCGCTCGCGGTACGGGATGTGACCGTGCCGTGGTAGCAGAAGTCGGAGGAGTCGCCGGGGCAGGTGTAGGACAGGGCGGTGCGCATGGTGAGCACCTTCTCGACGGTGCGCTCCGGCTTCTCCCAGCCCTCGGGGATCGGCAGTGTGATGCCGCCCAGCTGGTCGACGAGCAGCTTCGGGTCGGGCGAGGGGCTGTCCACCGCGGCGGTCGGGGTGGTGGCGGCCGGGGACGGTGCCGGACTGCTCGGCGCGGACTTCGGCTCCCTACCGCCGTCGTCCCTGCCCAGCAGCACGGCTCCGGTGACGGCAGCGCCGACGACCACCAGTCCGGCCAGTGCGACGGCGACAGCCCGGGTGCCGCCCCCGCCGCCGCCACTGCCGCCGTGGCTCGTGTACGGGGGCGGGACCGGCTGCTGCGGTGCGGCGGCGTCCGGGCGGGTGTGGGCGGTCCATGCCGTGCCGTCCCACCACCGGTCGGTGCCCGGTGCGGCGGCGTCCGGATACCAGCCGGGCGGAGTCGCGTCGCTCATGTCTCCACTCTAGAGTTCCGCTGTCAACGGGGGCTCCGGGCAGGCTGGTTGAGGCAGGCACCGGCGTCTGCCCGGCCGCTCGTCCCGCACGGAAGCGGACGGGATCAGACCGGCGTGACGTACGCGCCGGAGATTCCGCCGTCGACGAGGAAGTCGGTGGCGTTGACGAACGAGGAGTCGTCGCTGGCGAGGAACGCGACCGCGGCGGCGATCTCGGTCGCCTCGGCGAACCGGCCGACCGGGATGTGCACCAGCCGGCGGGCCGCGCGCTCCGGATCCTTGGCGAACAGCTCCTGGAGCAGCGGGGTGTTGACCGGCCCGGGGCAGAGTGCGTTGACCCGGATGCCTTCGCGGGCGAACTGCACGCCGAGCTCGCGGGACATGGCGAGGACGCCGCCCTTGGACGCGGTGTACGAGATCTGGCTGGTGGCCGCGCCCATGATCGCCACGAAGGACGCGGTGTTGATGATCGAGCCGCGGCCCTGCCGTCGCATGTAGGGAAGGGCTGCCTTGCAACACAGGTAGACCGAGGTGAGGTTGACGTCCTGGACGCGCTTCCACGCCTCGAGCCCGGTGGTGAGGATGGAGTCGTCGTCGGGCGGCGAGATGCCCGCGTTGTTGAAGGCGACGTCCACGGAGCCGTAGGTGTCGTACGCGGCCTTGAACAGCGCCTCGACCTGTTCGGGGTCGGTGACATCGGTGCGTACGAAGAGGCCGCCCACCTCGTCGGCCGCGGCCTTGCCCGCGACCTCGTCGATGTCCGCGCAGACGACGTGGGCGCCCTCGGACGCCAGGCGGCGGGCGGTGGCGAGGCCGATGCCGCTGCCGGCGCCGGTGATGACGGCGGTGCGGCCGACCAGGCGGCGGCAGATGTTCTCGGTGTCTGTGGTCATGCGGGTTCAGGCCTCCGTGCTGATGAAGACGTTCTTGGTTTCGGTGAAGGCGGTGAGGGCGTCGGGACCCAGTTCCCGGCCGAGACCGGACTGCTTGTAGCCGCCGAACGGGGTCCAGTAACGGACGCTGGAGTGGGAGTTGACGGACAGGTTCCCGGCCCGCACCGCCTGGGAGACCCGAAGCGCACGGCCGACGTCACGGGTCCAGAGGGAGCCGGCGAGGCCGTACTCGGTGGCGTTGGCGAGTCGCACCGCGTCCGCTTCGTCCTCGAAGGGCAGGACGACCGCGACCGGGCCGAACACCTCTTCGGTGGCCACCGGGGAGTCCGGGTCGGCGTCGGTCAGCACGGTGGGCGGGAACCAGAAGCCGGGGCCCTCGGGGGCGCTGCCGCGGATCGCGCTCGCGCCCTCGGGGACGTACGACCGTACGCGTTCCAGCTGGGTCCGGGAGATCAGCGGGCCCATCCGGGTCTTCTCGTCGGACGGGTCGCCGACGACGACCGAGGCGACGGCGGGGGCGAGGAGTCCGAGGAAGCGGTCGTGGACGGAGCGTTCGACGAGGATGCGGGTACGGGCGCAGCAGTCCTGGCCCGCGTTGTCGAGGAAGGCCATGGGAGCGGCGGCCGCGGCGGCCTCGATGTCGGCGTCGGCGAAGACGATGTTGGGGCTCTTGCCGCCGAGTTCGAGGGTCAGCCGCTTCACGCGCGCGGCGCACCTGGCCATGATCTGTTTGCCGACGCGGGTGGAGCCGGTGAAGACGATCTTGGCGACGCCGGGGTGCTCGACAAGGGCGTTGCCCGCCACGTCGCCCGCGCCGGGCAGCACCTGGAAGAGGTGTTCGGGAAGGCCCGCTTCCACGGCCAGCCGGGCGAGCCGCAGTGCGGTGAGCGGGGTGGTCTCGGCGGGTTTGAGGATGACGGCGTTGCCCGCGGCGAGCGCGGGGGCGGCGCCCCAGGCGGCGATCGGCATGGGGAAGTTCCACGGGGCGATCACGCCGACGACACCGAGGGGTTCGAGCAGAGTGAGGTCGATGCCGCCGGGTACCGGGATCTGTCGGCCGCTCAGCCGCTCCACTCCCCCGGCCGCGAAGTCGAGCAGATCGCGGACGTTGCCCGCCTCCCAGCGGGCGTTGGCGAGGGTGTGACCGGCCTCGCGGACCTCGAGCCGGGCCAGTTCCTCGCGGTGCTCGTCGACGACGACGGCGAAGCGGCGCAGCAGCCGGGCGCGGTCGGCGGGGGCCGCCGCCGCCCAGATGTGCTGCGCGGTGGCTCCCCGTACGACGGCCGCGTCGACCTCGGCGGCGGTGGTGGCCGGGACGGTCGCCACGACTTCCTCGGTCGCGGGGTCGAGAACCAGGTGCTCGGTGATCTCGGCGGTCTTGGTGATCTCGGTGGTCACGTCGTGCCTCACAGACGTTCGAAGGAGCGGCGGAGCTCCCAGTCGGTCACCGCGGCGTCGAAGGCGTCGAGTTCGACGCGCGCCATGTTGCGGTAGTGCGCGACGACCTCCTCCCCGAAGGCCGCTTTCGCCACCTCGCTCCGCTCCCAGAGTTCGGCGGCTTCGCGGAGCGTGGTGGGGACGTGGTCGTACGCGGCGGTGTAGGCGTTGCCCTCACAGGGTTCGGGGAGTTCGAGCTTCTGATCGATGCCATGGAGACCGGCGGCGATCAGTCCGGCGACGGCGAGGTGCGGGTTGACGTCACCGCCGGGCAGCCGGTTCTCGAACCGCATCGCACGGCCGTGGCCGACGACGCGGAGCGAGCAGGTGCGGTTGTCGTGGCCCCAGGCGACGGCGGTGGGTGCGAAGGAACCGGGCTGGAAGCGTTTGTACGAGTTGATGTTCGGCGCGTAGAGGAGGGAGAACTCGCGCAGAGCGGCGAGCTGTCCGGCGAGGAAGTGGCGCATCATCGGGGACATGCCGCCGTTCTCGCCCGCCATGACGTTGCGCCCGTCGGTGTCCTGGAGCGAGAGATGGATATGGCAGGAGTTGCCCTCACGCTCGTTGAACTTGGCCATGAAGGTGAGCGCGACGCCCTCCTGGGCGGCGATCTCCTTGGCGCCGGTCTTGTAGACGGCGTGCTGGTCGCAGGTGGCCAGGGCCTCGTCGTACCGGAAGACGATCTCGTGCTGGCCGGGGTTGCACTCGCCCTTGGCGGACTCGACGGTCAGGCCCGCGGCCGCCATCTCGTTGCGGATGCGGCGCAGCAGGGGCTCGATGCGACCGGTGCCGAGGACCGAGTAGTCGACGTTGTACTGGTTGGCGGGGGTCAGATCGCGGTAGTTGCGGTTCCAGGCCTGTTCGTAGGTGTCCTTGAAGACGATGAATTCGAGCTCGGTGCCCGCATGGGCGGTGAGACCGTGCTCGGCGAGGCGCTGCAGCTGGCGGCGGAGGATCTGGCGGGGCGCGGCGACGACGGGTGAGCCGTCCTCCCACGCGAGGTCGGCGATGACCATGGCCGTGCCGTCGTTCCAGGGGACCCGGCGCAGGGTCGTGAGGTCGGCGTGCATGGCGAAGTCGCCGTATCCGCGCTCCCAGGAGGACATCGCGAAGCCGTCGACGGTGTTCATGTCGGTGTCGACGGCCAGCAGGTAGTTGCAGCCCTCGGTGCCGTGCTCCATGACCTCTTCGAGGAAGAACGCGGCGGCGAACCGCTTGCCCTGCAGCCGCCCCTGCATGTCGGGGAAGGCAAGGACGACGGTGTCGATCTCACCGCTCTCGACGAGAAGCCGTAGCTCCTCGACCGCGAGCGGGGGTGTGCGGTCTGCCACGGGAAGATCCTCCTTCGGTCAGCCGGAAGTCATAAGGTAGGGCTGAGAACCATTGTTGGGAAGGGAAGCCGGGACGTGGCGGAGGGAAGCGAGCCCATCGAGGGACTGCAGCCGGCGCTGCGGCCCGTCCTGCGGCCCGTGCGGGCGGGCAACGGCTTCGAGGAAGCACTCGAGCAGATCCTGCAGGTGGTCAAGCTCGGTCTGGTGCCGGGCGGCGAGCGGCTGCCCGCGGAGCGCGAGCTCGCCGAGCGGCTCGGGATCAGCCGTGTCACTCTGCGGGAGGTCCTGAAGGTGCTGCAGGATCAGGGGCTGGTGGAGAGCAGACGGGGGAGGTACGGCGGTACGTTCGTGCTCCCGCGCACCGGCAGCCCCGGCGAGGACGAGCTGCGCCGCCGGGTGGCGGCCGTCGACCTCGAGGACGTCCTGCGCTTCCGCGAGGTGCTGGAGACCGGAGCGGCCGAGCTGTGCGCCACGGACGGGCTGACGGACGAGGGCGCGGAACGGCTGCGTACGGCTCTGGCTGCGACACACGATGCACCTCTGCCCGACTACCGCAGGCGCGACACGCTCCTGCACCTGACACTCGCGGAACTGTCCGGATCCGCCACGCTGGCCGCGCAGTACGCGGCCGTCCGGGCCACGGTGAACGACCTGCTGGACTGCATACCGCTGCTCGTGCGGAACCTGGAGCACTCGCAGCATCAGCACACCGCACTCGTCGAAGCGGTGCTCGACGGGGACGCCGAAGCGGCGCGCGCCCTGATGCGCGAACACTGCGCGGGCACGGCGGCGCTGCTGCGCGGATTCCTGGCCTGACCGCTTGCGCGGCAGCCCACCGAAACGCAAAGGTATTTCCCAGCACCATTGAACCGGGTCCGCCCGAAGGCGGCCGACGGGAGGGCCCCGCCATGTCCGTACCGCTCATCGGCGTCACCACCTACTTGGAGCCGGTAGCCCGCTGGGGTGTCTGGGAGCTCCCCGCCGCCCTGCTGCCGTCCGCCTATCCGCGGCTGGTCCAGCGCTCCGGCGGCCTCGCCGCCCTGCTGTCGCCGGACGACCCGGCGCGGGCGGCGGCCGCCGTGGCCCGGCTGGACGGTCTCGTCGTCGCGGGCGGCGCCGATGTCGAGCCCGTGCGCTACGGCGCGGAGCGCGATGCCAGGACCGGACCGCCGGCCCGGGAACGCGACATGTGGGAGCTGGCGCTGCTCGGTGCCGCCCTGGAAGCGGGCACACCGGTGCTCGGCATCTGCCGCGGCATGCAGCTGCTGAACGTGGCGCTCGGCGGCACCCTCACCCAGCACCTGGACGGGCACACCAACCCGCTCGGCACGCCCGGCGTCCTCGGCGAGCACCCGGTGACGCCGGTTCCGGGAACGCTGTACGCGTCGATCGTGCCCGAGGAGTCCTCCGTTCCGACCTACCACCACCAGGCCGTGGACGTGCTCTCCCCGGACCTGGTCGCGTCCGCCCATGCTGCGGACGGCACGGTCGAGGCGGTCGAACTGCCGGCGGCCCGGTGGGCGCTGGGGGTGCAGTGGCATCCGGAGATGGGGGACGACCTGCGGGTGATGCGGGCACTGGTGGCGGCGTCGAAGCGGGGCTGACCGCGCGCCGGTCGGCGGGTTGCGGCGTGCGCCGTCCGAGCCGGCCGCGCAGCCACCCCCGCGCCGCCGTCCTCGACGGCGCTGCGAACGACACCCGGAGGAACGGCCCGGTGGTGGCGGACGCCGGTTGCGGGAGGCGCGGTCACGTTCATCTGCGCATCCCGGCCCGGGGCCGGGCCGACCGAATATCAGGCCGTCCGCACATCAGCCGGTCCCGCGCCGGACGAACAGGAAGCCCGTCCGGTGTCCGGGGGCGGGACGGCAGCCGGACGCCCCGGTCCGCTGCCGCACTACGCCTCGCGCGCCGTCAGCGCGAGCAGGTCGCGGGCCGGGCCCGTGGGCCGGTGCCCCGAGGGCCAGACCGCCCTCAGCTGGCGTCGGAGCCGTACCCCCGCCACCGGGGTCTTCACCAGCCGCCGCGAGGAAAGCTCCTCCCCCAGCGCCAGTTCGCTGAGGACACACGGTCCCGCACCGCTCTCCGCGGCGCCCTTCACCGCTGTCGTCGAGGAGAGTTCGAGCAGTGGTTGCGCCAGCCCGCCGTGGACGGCCAGTGCCGCGTCCAGGACCTGTCGGGTGCCGGAGCCGCGCTCGCGCAGGATCAGTGGGGTCGCGGCCAGTTCCTGCGGCGTCAGCGGTGTGCGGCGGCGGGCCCACGCGTGGGACGGGGCGACCACGACGACGAGGCGGTCGTGCGCGATGACCGTGCCATCGAGGCCCTCCGGTATGGACAGCCCCTCCACGAATCCGAGGTCGGCCTCGCCGGCGAGCAGCCGCCCCGCGACCGCCGCCGAATTGCCCGCGAGCAGCGAGACAGCGGTGTCCGGGCGTTCGGTGCGCAGTGCGATCAGCCAGCCGGGCAGCAGATATTCGGCGATGGTCATGGAGGCGGCGACCCGCAGCCGGGAGTCGCGGCGGTCGCGCAGCGCCTGCGCGCCCACGTCGAACGCCTCGGCGGCCTCGACGATCCGGCGCGCCCAGTCGGTGACGAGCGCGCCCGCGTCGGTGAGCCGGGAGCCGCGCGGCGAACGGTCGAGGAGGGCCACACCGAGCTGTCGCTCCATCGACCGGATGCGGCTGCTGGCGGCGGGCTGGGTGATGCCGACGTCCCGTGCCGCGCGTCCCAGGCTGCCGTGCCGGGCGACGGCGAGCAGCAGCTCGAGCGCTCCGAGGTCGGGGACCCGGTGGGACAGGAGGGCGGTTGTGGGTGCGTCCTTGGGCATAAAGCCAGCTTATGACCTCATAGAGACAACCTCCCTGGTGGGGGACGGCCCTCGGAACAAAGATCGTGGCATGGCCATCTTTCCGCAGACCCGCGCGCAGACGAGCGCCCCGTACTCCGCCGCTGTGCGGCTTCCCCAGCTGCGCCACATCGGCCCCAACTGGTACGCGTCGGTCATGGGCACGGCCATCGTGGCCGGCGCCGGCGCGGCGCTTCCCGTGCACGTGCCCGGGCTGCGGGCGGCCTGCACGGTGGTGTGGGCGCTCGCGGCGGTGCTGCTCGCGGCGGTGCTCGTCGCCCGCGCCGGACACTGGTTCGCCCACCGCGACCAGGCCCGTGCCCATCTCCTCGACCCGGCCGTCGCCCCGTTCTACGGCTGCCTCTCGATGGCGCTGCTGGCCGTCGGCGGCTCCACCATGACGGTCGGCCAGGACGTCATCGGGCATCGGGCCGCCCTCGCCGCGGACGTGGTGCTGTACACCGCGGGCACGGCGATCGGCCTCGCCGCAGCGGTCGCGATCCCGTATCTGATGGTCGTACGCCACCGCCCGGCGCCCGGGACCGCTTCGCCGGTCTGGTTGCTGCCGGTGGTGGCGCCGATGGTGTCGGCGGCGCTCGGCCCGCTGCTGGTGCCGGAGCTTCCCTCGGGCCAGTTGCGGGAGGGGATGCTGCTCGCCTGTTACGCGATGTTCGGGCTGAGCCTTCTGGCGACGCTGGTGATGCTGCCGCTGATCTTCGCGCGGCTGGTCCACCAGGGTCCGCTGCCCCTCGTTCTGACCCCCACGTTGTTCCTGGTCCTCGGTCCGCTGGGCCAGTCGACGACCGCGGTCGGTCAGCTCGCCGATGTGGCGCCGGGGGCGATCGGGGCGCCGTACGCCTCCGCGCTCGGGGCGTTCGCCGTGCTCTACGGGGTACCGGTGATGGGGTTCGCGCTCCTGTGGCTGGCGCTGGCCGCGTCGATGGTGGTGCGCGCGGTACGGGGCGGCATGACGTTCGCCATGACCTGGTGGGGGTTCACCTTCCCGGTCGGTACGTGTGTCACGGGCGCCGCGGGCCTGGCCCGGCACACCGGCCTGACGGCGCTCACCTGGCTGGCCGTCGCACTGTACGTGCTGCTGGTGACGGCCTGGGCGGTGACCGGGCTGCGGACGCTGCGCGGGCTGTTCAGCGGAGCGCTGCTCGCAGCGCCGCAGGCGCCGCAGCCAGTGACGGTCCGTACCACGTGAGATACCGCCCGTCGACGAGTGCGGCGGGCAGCGCGGGAAACGCCTCGGGTCCGTCGGCCGCGGTGAAGCGGTAGGGCTCGTCGGGCAGCACGACCAGGTCGGCGCCGCTCGCGTTGAGCTCGTCGAGCGGGATGCGCGGGTAGCGCTCGGCGTGGTCCGCGTACACGTTCCGCACGCCGAGCCGGGCCAGCAGATCACCGGCGAAGGTGTCGCGTCCGAGCACCATCCAGGGCCGACGCCAGATCGGCACGATGGCGCGGCGCGGTACGGAGGCGGGCGGCGGGAGCGCCGCCCAGGCGGCCTCGGCCGCGTCGAGCCAGTCGGGCCGGCTCAGCCCGCAGCCGGTCACCAGGGCCCGGTGCAGTTCGGCGAAGGCCTGGTCGAGGGTGCGGATCTCGGTGACGAGGACCGTGATCCCGGCCGCCCGGAGCGCGGCGAGGTCGGGTGCGCGGTTCTCCTCCTCGTTGGCGAGGACGAGATCGGGGCGCAGCGCGAGGACCGCGGCCACATCGGGGTTCTTGGTGCCGCCGATGCGTGCGGCGGTCAGACCGGCCGGATGGGTGCACCAGTCGGTGACGCCGACGAGGAGACCGGGGGCGGTGGCGGCGACGGCCTCGGTGAGCGACGGGACGAGGGAGACGACACGTTCCACGGGCACCGGTGTCTCAGCGCCTCGGGTCGTTCGTTGCGTCGATGTGCTCGGCAACCGCGACGACCAGCAGCCGGGTGCCCGGCATCGTGGCCCGCCAGCGGTGCCGTACCCCGCCCGACAGGAACAGCGTGTCGCCGCGCTCCAGCCGGTACGCCTGCCCCTCCGCCTCCACCTCGGCGGCGCCCTCCGCGACGTACATCACCTCGTCGTTGCGGTGCTGGAACTCCCGCCCGAGGTCTATCTCGCCGGTGAACTCCAGCGCGCTGAGCTGGTGCCGCCCCCGCACCACTCTGCGTACCCCGTCACCCTCGCCCGCGCGGACCACGTCGACGGCGCGAGCGGAGTCCGCGGCGGCGCGCAGCCGTGCCGTGGTGGTCTCCAGGGCAACGGCCACCCGGTCCAGCGACCGGGCGCTGGGCCGGGCCCGCTCGTTCTCGATCTGGCTGAGGAACGGCACGGACAGGCCGCTGCGGCCGGCGACCGCGGCCAGTGTCAGCCCCAGGCTTCTTCGTCGTCGGCGAACCGCGGCGCCCACGCGGAGTGTGTCCTTGTCGTCCATGTCCGGCTCCCTCCCGACTCGTCATCCTTCCGGCTGCGAGCACCTTACGCACAAGGTTGGGCAATGACGGCCGGTAAACGGCTGCCGGAACAGCCGGAAGGGGTGGCACCGCCGACCGGCAGCGCCACCCCTTCACGGTGCTTCAGACCCTACTGGGGAGCCATCTTGTCCGCGATGCCCGGATTCTTGTCCATCCAGGCCTTCACGGCTTCTTCCTCGTGCCCCGTGCCACGCTTCTGGATCTCGTTCTCCAGGCCGGCCAGCTGCTGCTCGTCGAGCTTGAAGTCCTTGAACCACTTGGTGAGCTGCGGGTAGTTCTTCGGGAAGTCCTTGCTGGCGATCGTGCGGATGGTGTCGCCGTTGCCGAAGGCCTTCTTGGGGTCCGTCAGCTTGGTGAGGTCGTACTGGTTGTACGCCCAGTGCGGCGTCCAGAGCAGAACCGCGATCGGCTCCTTCTTGGCGTACGCGCGCTTCAGCTCGGCGAGCATCGAGGGCGTCGAACTGTCGACGACCTTGTACTCCTTGTCGAGGCCGTAGGCGGGCAGCACGTTGTTCTTCAGGTTGGCCATGGTGGCGGTGCCGGGCTCGATGCCGACGATGCGGTTCTTGAACTCGTTCCCACGGCCCTTGAGGTCCTTGTAGGACTTGATGCCCTTGACGTACGAGGGGACGGCGACCTCCAGCGAGGTCGGCCCGTACCACGATCCGAGGTCGGTGAGCCGGGAACCGTACTTGTTCCAGTAGTTCTTCTGGGTGTAAGGCAGCCAGCCGTCGAACTGCACGTCGAGCTGGCCTCGGGACATCGCGGCGTACATCGGACCGACCTCGAACTGCTTCAGGTTGATCTTGTAGCCGCGCTCCTCCAGGACGGCCTTCCACAGGTAGGTGGCGGCGATGTCCTCCTCCCACGGGAACCAGGCCATCTCGACGGTGCGGTCGCGCTCGTCCTTGCCGCTCGCGCCCTTCGCCGCCTTGGTGACCGGGGTCCACTTGTCGGCGACGCCCGGGTTCTCCTTCAGCCAGGCGCGGACCGCGTCCTGCTCCTTGCCCTTGCCGGTCGTCTGGATCTTCGCCTCAAGACTGGTGAGCTGGTCCTCGGTCATCTTGAAGTTCTTCAGCCAGTTGCCGACGTACGGGTTGTCGTCGGAGAAGCCCTTGCGGGCCAGGGTGTGGATGCCGTCGCCCTTGCCCCAGAGGTTCTTGGGGTCCTTGAGCTTGGTCAGGTCGTACTGGTTGTACGCCCAGTGCGGCGACCAGAGCGGGACGACGATCGGTTCCTTCTTGGCGTACGCGCGCTTCAGCTCGGCGAGCATCGAGGGCGTCGAGCCGTCGACGACCTTGTACTCCTTGTCGAGGCCGTACCCCGGCAGGATCTTGTCCTTGAGCAGCCCGGTCTCACCGGCGCTCGGCTCGATGCCGACGACACGGCCCTTGAACTCGGACGCCTTGCCCTTGAGGTCGTCGAGCGAGTCGACGCCCTTCACGTACGAGGGGACGGCCAGCTCCAGGGAGGTGGGGCCGTACCAGGAGCCCATGTCCTCCAGGCGGTCCTGGTACTTCTTCCAGTACGTGGCGTGGGTGACCGGGAGCCAGGAGTCGGTCTCGAAGTCGATCTGGCCGTTCGCCATGCCGGTGTAGAGCGCGCCGGCCTCGTACTGTTTCACGTCGACCTCGAAGCCGCGCTGCTCCAGCAGCTCCTTCCAGAGGAAGGTGGAGGCGATGCCCTCGTCCCACGGGATGTATCCCATGCTGATCTTCTGGCCCTTGCCGACGTTCGAGGCGTCGGTGGCGGCACCGGTGCCCTGCTTCGACGAGCCGAAGATGCCCATGCCACCGGCGACGAGCGCGAGGACGACAACGCCGACGACCGCGACGGCGGGCTGCGGACGGTAGTTCCAGATCTTCAGTCCGCCGGCCACCGACTGGGCCTTGGCGAGGGCGCGGCGGGCCAGCGGGGAGACCTCGCGGCCCAGCGCGCTGGTCATCCGGTCCAGGTACATCGCCAGGATGACGATGGAGATGCCCGCCTCGAAGCCGAGGCCGACGTCGACGTTACCGATGGCGCGGTAGACGGAGCCGCCGAGGCCGCCGCCGCCGACCATGCCGGCGATGACCACCATGGACAGGCCGAGCATGATGACCTGGTTGATGCCCGCCATGATCGTGGGCAGGGCGAGCGGCAGCTGCACCCGCAGCAGAGTGTTGCGCGAGGTGGTACCGAAGGCCTCGGCCGCTTCGACGAGCTCGCCGTCGACCTGGCGGATGCCGAGCTCGGTCATCCGGACGCCCGGGGGCAGCGCGAAGATGATGGTGGCGATGATGCCGGGCACGACGCCGACGCCGAAGAAGATGACGCCGGGAATCAGATAGACCATGGCGGGCATGGTCTGCATGAAGTCGAGGACCGGCCGGGTCACCGCGGACACCGTCTTGGAGCGGGCCGCCCAGATGCCGAGCGGGACGGCGAGGACCAGTGTGACGATCGTCGCGACGAGCACCAGTGTGAGGGTGTCCATCGCTTCGTCCCACAGCTCGACCGAGTCGATGAGCGCGAAGCCCACGAAGGCGAGACCACCCGCGAGCAGACCGCGCAGCCACCAGGCGATGATCGCGACGATGCCCGCGAACAGCAGCGGAGCAGGGGCGGAGAGGACGGCGGCTATGCCGTCGAACATGCCGCCGACGACGGAGCTGATCGCGTCGAACAGCCAGGCCAGGTGGGTCTGCAGCCAGTCGACCGCACTGTCCACCCATTCACCGAGCGGGAGCCTAAACATCGGCGGCCACCTTCTTCGCAGTGGTCGTGGCGTCCTGCGGGAGCTCGATGGGGGTCATCGGCTCGCCGAGGACGGCGAGCAGCCGGGACCGGGGCACAACCCCGACGAGCTTGCCCTTGCCGTCGGTCACGGCGACCGCGACACCACTGCGCGAGCACGGCGTGAACAGCTCGATGATCGGCGTGGACTCGGAGACCGTGGCCGGCGCCGCCCTGAGGACGTCGTCGGGCGTACGGAGTTCCTCGCCGTCGTCGCCCGTGGTGCCCATGACGGTGTGCGGCTCGGCCATGACGGCGCCCGCGGTGAGCACCCGGGAGCGGTCGACGTCCTGGGTGAAGGAGGCGACGTAGTCGTTGGCGGGGGTGACGAGGATGTCCTCGGCGGTGCCCAGCTGGACGATCCTCCCGTCCCGCATCACGGCGATCCGGTCGCCGAGGCGCATGGCCTCGTTGAGGTCGTGGGTGATGAAGACGATGGTCTTCTTCAGCCGCTTCTGCAGTTCCAGCAGCTGGTCCTGCATGTCGCGGCGGATCAGCGGGTCCAGCGCGCTGAACGACTCGTCCATCAGGAGCAGGTCGGCGTCGGTGGCGAGGGCGCGGGCCAGGCCGACGCGCTGCTGCATACCGCCGGACAGCTCGTCGGGCCAGGACTTCTCCCAGCCGGCGAGGCCGGTCAGCTCCAGCGCCTCGGCGGCGCGCTTCTCACGCTCGGCGCGCGGCACACCCTGCACTTCGAGACCGTACGCGGCGTTCTCCAGGACGCTCCGGTGCGGGAAAAGGGCGAAATGCTGGAAGACCATGCTGATCTTCGAGGAGCGAACGGCACGGAGTTCGCGGGGGCTCAGGGCGGTCAGGTCCTGGCCGTCGAACAGCACACGTCCGGCTGTGGGGTCCAGCAGCCCGTTGAGCATCCGCAGCAACGTGGACTTGCCGGATCCGGACAGACCCATCACGACGAAGATCTGGCCCGGTTCCACGGTGAACGAGGCGTCGATCACCGCTGCGGTCGTTCCGTCGGCGCGCAGCTCGTCGCGATCCGCGCCGCTTTCGAGCTTCTGCACGGCTTGATCGGGTCGTCTGCCGAACACCTTGTACAGGTGGTCGGCTTGCAGCCTTGACACATACACCTCACGCGTTGAACCGAAAACGGTCTGCCACCCCCTCCGGCAGACCGTGGAGCGGCGCGGATTCGGTCCGCTTGGCACGCGCTGCAGTGGAAATGGCGACGTGGTCCGCTCCGATGGCGCGCCTGCCCGCACTTACACGAGCCAAACAGAAGAGTGATCCAGTTCACTTTTGGGTCGGTGTCAGTGAGGTGCGGCATCATCGGGGTGTGACGCGACGCCTGATGCTCCTCGACACCGCTTCCCTCTACTACCGCGCCTACTTCGGGGTCCCCGATTCGGTGCGCGCGCCGGACGGCACGCCGGTGAACGCCGTGCGCGGTCTGCTCGACTTCATCGGGCGGCTCGTCCAGGACCACCGGCCGGACTCCCTGGTGGCCTGCATGGACGCGGACTGGCGGCCGCACTGGCGGGTCGAGCTGATTCCCTCGTACAAGGCGCACCGGGTCGCGGTGGAGACCGCCGACGGGCTGCCCGACGAGGAGGAGACACCCGACACACTGGCGCCGCAGGTCCCGATCATCGAGGACGTGCTCGACGCGCTCGGGATCGCCCGGGTCGGTGTCGCGGAGTACGAGGCGGACGACGTGATCGGCACGCTGACCGGCCTCGCCACCGGCCCGGTGGACATCGTGACCGGCGACCGGGACCTCTACCAGCTGGTCGACGACGCCCGTGAGGTGCGGGTCCTCTACCCGTTGAAGGGGGTCGGGTCGCTGCAGCTGACGGACGAGGCGTGGCTGCGCGAGAAGTACGGGGTGGACGGCTCCGGCTATGCCGATCTGGCGCTGCTCCGCGGCGACCCAAGCGACGGGCTGCCGGGGGTCCCCGGCATCGGCGAGAAGACGGCGGCGAAGCTGCTGGACACCTTCGGCGATCTGGCCGGGATCATGGCCGCGGTGGACGATCCGGCGGCGAAGCTGACTCCCTCGCAGCGCAAGCGGCTCGACGAGGCACGGGACTACGTGGCCGTCGCGCCGACCGTCGTCCGGGTCGCGGGTGACGTACCGCTGCCGGCGTTCGATCCGGCGCTGCCCACCGAGCCGCGGGACCCCGCCGCCCTCGAAGCGCTGGCCGGCCAGTGGGGACTGGGCGGTGCGCTGCAGCGGCTGCTCTCCACTCTCCGGGCCTGAGGTGCTAACTTAGGCAAGCCTAAGAGGAGCTCGCGCCACGGGAGTCCTGTCAGCGAGGCGGGCGCCCGTGGTGTGAGCTCCTCTCAGTATGTGGAGCAGGGAGAACCTCGTGGCAGAACAACCGGCGCGGCAGGCACCCACGGCGCAGGGGGCCCAGGTCCTGCGCACGGAGCGGATCACCCCGCACATGGTGCGGGTGGTGCTCGGCGGTGAAGGCCTGGCCGGCTTCGCGTTGTCCGGGTTCACCGACCACTACGTCAAGCTGTGCTTCGCGCCCGAGGGCGCCGACTACGCGCACCCGTTCGACGTGGCCCGGATCCGCGAGGAGTATCCGCGCGAGCTGTGGCCGACCACCCGTACCTACACGGTGCGTTCCTGGGACCCGGTCGCCCGGGAGCTGGCGATCGACTTCGTGGTCCACGGCGACGAGGGCCTGGCGGGGCCGTGGGCGCTCCGCGCGGCTCCGGGTGACCAGGTGACCTTCCTGGGGCCCGGCGGCGGTTACGGACCCGACGCGTCGGCGGACTGGCACCTGCTGGCCGGTGACGAGAGCGCCCTGCCGGCGATCGCGGCGGCCCTGGAACAGATGCCCGCGGGTGCGGTGGCGCACGCCTACATCGAGGTGGTGGACGCGTCCGAGGAGCAGAAGATCGTGACGGCCGACGGGGTCGAGCTGACCTGGCTGCACCGTGGTGACCGCCCGGTCGGCGAGGCGCTGACCGCGGCCGTGAAGTCCCTGGAATTCCCGGCGGGCCGGGTGCAGGCGTTCGTCCACGGCGAGGCGGGGTTCGTGAAGGAGATCCGCCGCCATCTGCGGCTCGACCGGCAGATCCCGCTGCCGCAGCTGTCGATCTCCGGCTACTGGCGCCTCGGCCAGAACGACGACGCGTGGCGCTCGGTGAAGCGCGAGTGGAACCAGCAGGTGGAGCGGGAGCAGGAGAGCGCCGCGTAGGCCGCCCGTCCGCCGCACCCGTGGTGGACATTCACGCCCCGGTCACCGTCCGCCCCGGACGGTGACCGGGGCGTCGGCATGCGGCGGCGATGTGCACGCGACCGGGTCGTCCGCGTACGAAACGGTGGCGCGGGCCGACATGCGACCCGGGCGCCCACGCGTCGGACGTGTCCCCGTCATCCGCCCCCGACCCGCTCCCCCTGCTCGCCGCCGTACGCCCTGGCCGAGGCGTCCACGTGCGCGAGCCTGCGCAGCGCGCTGAACATTGCCTCGCCCAGCACCGTGCCGACGACCACGCTCTCCACCAGGTCCTCGCGCGCCACCCGCCGTCCCACGTAGTCGAGATCGGCCCGGGCGACCGGTTCCGCGGCGCTCGCGTAGTCGTCGAGCAGCTCGCAGAAGCCTCCGTGCCCGGCCCGTCGCAGTGCGGCCAGCACCCCGGCCAGGGCCTCACCGGCCGGACTACGCGCCTCCACCCGCCAGCCGCGCCGCTCCAGCAGCGCGGCCACCTCTTCGCGGGCGTCGTCCAGTTCGGGCCCGGGCTCGCCGCCCTCGAGTGCCGTGATCCGCTTCGCCGCCACGCCCAGCACATTGTGCACCGGCTGCGCGGGGTCGTCGATCGCCCGGAGTACGTCACCGATCGCGGAGAGCGAGAGTCCGCCGACATCCAGGAGAGCGCGGATCAGCTTCAGCCGGCGCTCGTGCCCGGAGTCGTACGACGCCTGGTTCGGGCTGGTCAACTCCCCCGGGGGCAGGAGCCCTTCCCGCACGTAGAACTTGATCGTCGCCACCGAAACCCCGGACCTGCGGCTCAACTCGCCGATGCGCACGCTGCGTTCTCCCTTTCTGCTCTTGCCAACCCCGCATCCCATCATAGATAGTTCCACTATCGGATAGCGGAGAGTCTCACTATCCATAATAATGGTCTTCACAGGGAGTACACCCATGCCGTCATGGCGTTCCTGGCACCGTCCGTTAGTCCTCTTCGCCGCGGCGATGGCTGTCATGGCCGTCGTCTCCGGAGTGGGACTCCTGGTGGACGACCGGGTCCTCGCGGGCTCGGCGATCTGGTTCAAGCCCTTCAAGTTCGCGGTCTCGTTCGTGGCGTACGCCCTGGCGCTCGCCTGGATGCTGACGCTCCTCACCCGCGGCCGGCGCACCGGCTGGTGGGCCGGAACCGTGGTCGCGGTCTCCAGCCTCGCCGAAATGGCGATCATCACCGCGCAGGTCGTCCGGGGGAAGCGCAGCCACTTCAACCACGCCACCCCCTTCGACGAGCGGCTGTTCACCGCGATGGGCGTCACCGTCGCCGTCCTCTGGACCGGAACCCTGGTCATCGCGGTCCTGTTGCTGCGCGCCCGCATCCAGGACCGCGCCGCCGCCCTCGCGATCCGCTCGGGGGTATTCATTGCGCTGGTGGGCGCGGGAATCGGCTTCCTGATGACGCAGCCGACTCCCGAACAGCGGGCCGCCGGGAACCTCGACACCGCGGATGTGATCGGCGCACACTCCGTCGGCGTACCCGACGGCGGGCCGTCGATGCCGCTCACCGGCTGGTCGACGACCGGCGGCGATCTGCGCATCCCGCACTTCGTCGGCATGCACGCGCTCCAGTTGCTCCCGCTGCTCCTGCTCGCCCTGCTGGCGCTGGCCCCGCGCTTTCCCCGGCTGGGCGATCCGCGGGTACGGCTGCGCCTGATGCTCGTCGCATCAGGGGCGTACGCGGCGGTCGTCGCCCTCGTCGCATGGCAGGCGCTGCGCGGGCAGTCACTGATTCATCCGGACGGTGCGACGCTCACCGCCGCGTCACTCGTCCTGGCCGCCACCGCCGCCGGAACGTATGCGGCGCTGCGGCCGACTCCCGTATTCCGCACCACGGATTCCGTCGAGAAGGAGCTCATGGCATGACCGGTGCACTCTTCGAGGTCTCGTTCTGGCTGGCAGCGCCCTTCTGGCTGCTCATGATCCTCGCGCCGCACTGGCGGCCCACCGCGCGCCTCGCGGCGTCCCCTCTGACCGTCCTGCCGGTGCTGGCCGTGTATCTGATGATGGCCGTGCCCGTCTTCCCCGAACTGTGGACTGCCGTGCGCAGCCCCGACATCGACACGTTCCGCGACCTGACCGTGCTGGCGAACGGGGCGGGGGCGATCTGGGCACAGGTCATCGCGTGGGATCTGCTGCTCGGCCAGTGGATGTTCCTGGAGGGCCGTCGGCTGGGTGTCCCCGCGCTGGTGATGAGCCCTCTTTTGGTACTGACCATTCTGCTGTCGCCGTTCGGCCTGCTGGTCTTTCTGGTGCTGCGCGCGGTCCGGAAGCCGAAGAGCCGGCCCGGGGAGACTCTCCCGGACCGGTTCCACGACGCGGCGCTCTCCTGACCCAGCGGCCGCAGGCGTCGTCAGACGGACTTCTGGTACGAGCGGAAGGTGCGGGTCGACAGCCGGACCGCCACCACCGCGAGGGCGAGCAGCGCTCCCCCGCGGCTGAGCACCAGCCCCCAGTCGGGCTCTGCGGTCAGGGCCGAACGTCCCGCCACCATCGCCCAGTTGACCGGGTTGAAGTCGGCGATCTGCCGCATCCAGGACGGCATCTGGCTCGGCGCCATGAACGAGGACGAGAGAAAGGTCAGCGGCAGCAGCAGGAACGTGTTGATACCGATGATCGACTCACGCTGGCGGACCAGCGTCCCCAGCGCGTTGGAGAGCGCACCGAAGACCGTACCGAGCAGGATCGAGGCGACGAGCAGGATCAGCAGCCCGCCCGCGCCACCCGGGTACGCCGCACCGGCGGCCCAGCCGAGCAGCACGATGACCACCGACTGGACGGCGGTACTGATGCCGTTCTGCACGACGTTGGCGTTCATCAGCGCGTTCCGGCTGACCGGGGTGGTCAGGAAGCGGTTGAGCGTGCCCCGCTCGATCTCCTCCAGGGTGCCCATTCCGGCCCACATGCTCGACCCGAGGGCGCTCATCACGACAATGCCGGGGATCAGATAGTCCAGATAGGACGTCGTGCCGAAACCGCCGAGCTCGACGACCTTCTTGAAGAGGTTGCCGAACAGGAACAGCCAGATCACCGGCTGGACCAGGGAAATGGCCAGGAAGACCGGCTGCCTGATGATCGCCATGAGCTGACGCTGGGTCATGTACCAGGTCTGGGCGATGACGTGACCGCTCATCGGGCACCTCCTGCGGCGACGGGGGCGGGGATCCGCCGGGCGTCCGCGGCCTCGGCCTCGGAGAAGCGGCGTCCGGCGTAGCGCAGATAGACGTCGTCGAGAGAGGGGCGGGCGACGGTGGCGGCGGCGACCGTCGCGCCGGCCCGGTCCAGGGCGCCGAGCAGTACGGGGACGGCGGCGGCGCCGTCCTCGGCGCGGACGCTGACCCGGCGGCCCTCGGCCAGCACCTCGTACACCCCGGGCAGTCCGGTGAGCGCGGCGGTGACCGCCGCACGGTCCGCGTCGGTGCGCAGCTCCATGTGGACGGCGTCGCCGCGGAGTTCGCCCTTGAGTTCGTCGGGGGTGCCCTCGACGACGATGCGGCCGCGGTCGACGATCGCGATGCGTTCGGCGAGCCGGTCGGCCTCCTCCAGGTAGTGCGTGGTGAGCACGATGGTCAGGCCCTCGTCGCCCGCCAGCCGGGCGATCTCGTCCCACATGGCCGTACGGGCCTCGGGGTCGAGTCCGGTGGTGGGCTCGTCGAGGAACAGCACCTCGGGTCGGTGGACCAGGCCGAGCGCCACGTCCAGGCGCCGCTGCATTCCGCCGGAGTATCCCTTGACCTGCCGCGTCCCCGCGTCGGCGAGGTCGAAGCGGTCCAGCAGTTCATCGGCGCGGCGCTGGACCGCCGCGCCCCGCATCCCGTACAGCCTGCCCTGCAGCAGCAGGTTCTCCCGGCCGGTGGCGATCGGGTCGGCGCCGGACTTCTGGGCGACGACGCCGATCGCGCGGCGGACCCGGTCGGGGTGGCGCAGCACATCGTGTCCGGCGACGCTCGCGGCGCCGGAGTCGGGGCGGGCGAGGGTGGTGAGGATCTTGACGGTCGTGGACTTCCCGGCGCCGTTGGGGCCGAGGAGTCCGAAAACCGTGCCGGCACCGACGGTGAGGTCCATGCCGTTCAGTGCGGTGACCTCGCCGGGATAGGTCTTGATCAGTTGTCGCGCCTCTACTGCGGGCGCACGGGTGCTCATGACGGAGCTCTCCTGTGGTCAGCGGGGTGTTCGGGCAGGCCGAACCGAATCGCGTGAAGAGAGCCGGGCTATCCTGGGTGTGCCGCACCTCGATCGCCTGGCTCGCCCTCACGGCATGGCCGGTCCGGGGTTCGAGACCCTGGCGGGCGCTGCTCCAACAGCTCCTGCCGGGGTCTTTCTCTTTCTTCGGTACCGCTTGGCGCTACGCCTTCCGCTCGGGATCGAGGACGATCTCCTGTTCGTCGAGGTCCTGCCAGTCCTGCGGAACCTCGCCGGTCTCGTGGAAGGACTTCCACTCCTCGATGCCACTGATCGTGGCGTCGAGAAGCTCGCTCCGGAATTTCTTGATCCACTCCAGCTGGGCATCGATCATGTGGAGCTGGTATTCGGTCTCCACCACGAAGACCCGGGGCAGCTTCCCTGTCAGCTGGCCGAGGATGCCCCGCATCGCCGCGGACCGGACCGCCAGCGCCGCCTCCCGGGTTTCCAGCAGCTCCGCGACATCGTCCGGAGGCAGCACCGGCAGCAGCGAGAGCGCGGTCTCGAAGACCGGGTACTCGGCGGCCGGAACCGCGAGCAGATCGGAGAGCCAGTCGACCATCTCGGCGCGCCCCGCCTCGGTGATGCCGTAGAGCGTGCGCTCGGGGCGGTTGCCCTGGCGCTGCACGCCGGCCACCTCGACATACCCGTGCTTCTCCAGGTTCTGGACCACGGTGTACAACGAGCCAAAATTGATCTTGACGCTGTGTTCCTTGCCGCGTCGGCGAAGCGTCTGGGCGATCTCGTACGGATGCATGGACCGCTCGGCGAGCAGCACCATCACCGTGAGCGCCAGTGGATTGCTGAGCTTGCGCCGCTCGGCCACCGCCCCCACCGCCCTTCACTTCGTCGGATCATTAGTTCGTCATCGAATACTCGTGTACGAACATATCGCGAGCACCCTTACGCGTCAACCACGATGTATCGCGAATGCGCGGCGGCGTGGAAAGATTTCACGCACTGACCGATCCGCGCTGCCGTCGGCTCCGGATCACCTCATGAAACCGATGCGCATCCTGGGAGGAAGCCCGCGTGAAACAAGCCGTGCACATCAGCGAGGCACCCTCGGCGGGGCCCGATCTCCAGGAACTCCTGGGACTGGTCGCCCGCGGCGACCAGGCTGCGTTCGCCGAGGTGTACGGCGTGGTCTGCGGTCCGGTCCTCGGTCTCGTACGGAGTGTGCTACGCGACCCCGCACAGTCGGAGGAGGTGGCGCAGGACGTGCTGGTGGAAGTGTGGCGGACCGCCCCCCGCTTCCAGGCTGCCCGCGGCAGCGCCATGAACTGGGTGCTGACGCTGGCCCATCACCGGGCGGTGGACCGGGTGCGCTCCGTCGAAGCGACGACGGCCCGGGAGCACCGGGCGGCGCTGCTGGACCGTACGCCGGAGTTCGACGAGGTCGCCGAACAGGTCGAGAGCCGGCTGGAGCGGGAGCAGGTGCGCCGCTGCATGCGGACCCTGTCCGAGCTGCAACGGCAGTCCGTCACGCTCGCCTACTACTGCGGCCTGACCTACCGCGAAGTGGCGGAACTCCTCTCCGTACCCCCCGCGACGATCAAGACACGACTGCGCGACGGACTGGTCCGGCTGCGCGACTGCCTCGGGGTGAGCGCATGAAGGTGGAACGCATGAGGGGGGCCGAACTGCACACGCTGACCGGCGCCCACGCCCTGTACGCGCTGCCGGACGCGGAGCGCGGGGAGTTCGAACGCCATCTCGGCGACTGCGAGGCCTGCGCCGTGGAGGTGCGGGAACTGTCCGAGACCGCCCCCCGGCTCGGGCTCGCGGCGTCCGCGGCCCCGCCTCGCGAGCTGCGCGACCGGGTGCTGCGGGAGATCACGACCGTGTGGCAGAACCAGGTCGCCCGGGACGCACAGGAGGAAGCGCACCTGTCCCGGCAGGGGAGCGAGCAGGTGGCGCAGGTTCTCGCGGCGCCGGACGCGAAGGCGACGTCCGGCGCGCTGAAGGGCGGGGCCAAGGGCACGGTCGTGGTCTCCCGGAGCGAGAACCGGGCCGTATTCGTGGCCTCGGGGATGGAGCCGCCGTCCCGCGGCAAGCTGTACCAACTGTGGTTCGACGACCACGGGACCATGCGGTCCGCGGGACTGATCAACCGCGCGGCGACGAGCAACACGGTGCTGCTGGACGGGCCGGTCGACGGCGCGTCGGGCATAGGAATCACCGTCGAGCCGGCCGGCGGCTCCGTGCAGCCGACGTCCGCTCCACTGGCTCTGCTGACCTTCCCGACCGTATGAGGGGCTCCCTGCCATGACCGTCTCGGTGGCGCTGTTCACCTCAGATCTACGGCTGCACGACAACCCCGTTCTGCACGCCGCGGTGCGCGACGCGGATGCCGTCGTCCCCCTCTTCGTCCAGGACGACGGCATCCGCCGGACCGGATTCGACGCACCGAACCGGCGGGCGTTCCTCGCCGACTGCCTCGTCGATCTCGACGCGGGGCTGCGCCGACGCGGCGGCAGGCTGGTCATCCGCAGCGCCGACGTGGTGGCCGGGGCCTGCGCCGTGGTCGCGGAGACGGGCGCGGACAGTCTGCACATCGCGGCCGGGGTGAGCGGGTACGCGAGGGAACGCGAGGAGCGCCTGCGTACGGCTCTCGGGGCTGTCGGCTGCTCCCTGCACGTCCATGACGCGGTGGTCACCGCGCTCGCCCCGGGTCTGGTCGTCCCGGCGGGCCGTGACCATTTCGCGGTGTTCACCCCCTACTTCCGCCGTTGGGAGACGGCGGGCGTACGGGGCACACTGACCGGGCCGCGGACGGTACGGGTGCCGGACACCGCGACGTCCGCACCGCTGCCGACCCGAGCGGAGGTGACGGGCGTCTCCCCGGGGCTTGCCGAGGGCGGCGAGACGGCAGGGCGCAGGCTGCTGACCTCCTGGCTGCACGGCCCGATGGCCGACTACGGGACCGGCCACGACGACCTCGCCGGGGACGCGACATCCAGGCTGTCGCCGTTCCTGCACTTCGGCTGCCTCTCCGCGGCCGAACTGGTGCACCGCGCACGGGAGAAGGGCGGACCGGGCGCCGACGCGTTCGTACGGCAGCTGGCCTGGCGGGACTTCCACCACCAGGTTCTCGCCGCCCGGCCGGACGCCGCATGGGCCGACTACCGTCCGCGCGGCGACCGATGGCGGTCCGACCCCGACGAGATCGAGGCGTGGCGTGCCGGGCTCACCGGCTATCCGCTGGTCGACGCGGCGATGCGACAGCTGGCGCACGAGGGCTGGATGCACAACCGGGGCCGGATGCTCGTCGCGAGTTTCCTCACCAAGACGCTGTACGTGGACTGGCGCGTCGGCGCGCGGCACTTCCTGGATCTCCTGGTCGACGGGGACCTGGCGAACAATCAGCTCAACTGGCAGTGGGTGGCGGGCACCGGCACGGACACCCGCCCCAACCGTGTACTCAATCCGCTGATCCAGGGCAAGCGGTTCGATCCACGGGGCGCGTACGTACGACGGTGGGTGCCGGAACTGGCGGGCCTGGACGGCGCTGCGGTGCACGAGCCGTGGAAGCTCACCGGCCCGGACCGGGCCCGGCTCGCCTATCCGGAGCCGGTGGTGGATCTGGCCGAGGCCCGCGCCCGCTTCGAACGGGCGCGCGGCCTCGGCTGACAGCCGACCACCGGCTGCCGCCCCTCGGCTACCGGCTGCCGTCGCCCGGTGGAAGCGCGGCTCTTCGACCGGCATCCGGAGGCGGGAGGCGCGCAGCGCGGTGCGCGGCCGGGCGAGGAGTCCGGCGGGCCCGCGGCCGCCCGCGTACTCGATTGCGCACCCCTCGCACCGTATGGACATGCTCGTCGCGGACTCCAGGATGGCCACCCCGAGTGCGACGAAGAGCCGCAGAAGGTACGGGTACGTACGCCGGTCGTGCCCGATGAATCCCGGGTCGACGTGGTGCATCCTTCCGTCGGAGGCGGCGAGGCCATGGGTGTGCGCATGACCTCCGGTCCGTTCGTCCGACTCGTACAGCGTCGCTTCGTGCGGCTGGCCGAGCACATGCACGGCGGTCGGCCCCGCCATGCCGCTGCCCACCAACCGCGGCCGTCCGCCGCCGAATCCGCGCCATGCAGGTTCCTCCGGTCCCTCGGTTCCGGCCCGCGCCGTGCAGGCCCGGTGTGCGCCGAACGGGCCCTCTCACAGGGCCCCTCGAAGGTGATTCGCGGCCGGGCCGAGACGGATCGGTCGATGACCGCCTCTCATCCGATCGGGTGACGGACCAATCCGCCGGGCGTCCGGCGACGAACACCGGATGTGAACGAGGAACAGAACAACGCGCAGGAGCACGGGGCCGCCGGGTCCCGGCGGTCCCGCTGGGCACGTGCCGGCCTTGCCGGGCTCAGCGGCCTGATCGCCGGGTTCTGCGCCCTGGCCGTGGCCGAACTGGTCTCGGCTGTCGTACGTCCGGAGGCGGGTCCGGTCGCGGCCGTGGGTGGGGCGGTGATCGACCGCACTCCCCCGGTCATGAAGGACTTCGCCGTACGGCACTTCGGCACGGCCGACAAGCTGCTGCTCGAACTGGGCATCCTGGCGCTGCTGACGGTCTTCGCCGTGGCGGTCGGGCTGCTGGCGCTGCGGCACCGGCTGCTCGGCTCGGCGGCCGTTCTGGTCTTCGGCGTGGTCGGGGCAGTTGCGGCGGTGGGACGGCCGGGGGGCAGCCCCGCCGATGCCCTGCCCTCGGTGGTGGGTGCCGCACTGGCCGCAGAGGTGCTGTATCTCCTGGTCGGACGGCTCGGCCCGGTGCTCCGTCCCTCTCCCGCGACCGGCGAGAGGGACGGGCAGGGGGACGGCGCCTTCGACCGGCGCGGTTTCGTGATCGCGGCGACCGCTGCGGCGGCGGCCTCGGCCGGTGCGGGGTTCCTGGGACGGCGGCTGACGTCCTACGTGCAGGCCGGGGCCACCGCCTCACGGCACGACCTGGTCCTCCCGGTCCCCGAGTCGCCGGCGCCCGCCGTACCGCCCGGGGCGGATCTGCGGATCCGGGGCCTGAGCTCGTTCATCACCCCGAACAAGAGCTTCTACCGGGTGGACACCGCCCTGGTCGTGCCCCGCATCGACGCCGATTCGTGGCGGCTGCGCATCCACGGCAAGGGCGTCGCCCGCCCGCTCACGGTCAGCTTCCAGGATCTCCTGGGGCGGAAGCTCATCGAGCGGGACATCACCCTGGCCTGTGTCTCCAACGAGGTCGGCGGCCCGTACGTCGGCAACGCCCGGTGGATCGGTGTGCGGCTGGCCGATCTCTTGCGCGAGGCCGGGGTGGAGCCGCCGTCCCAGGGCGGGCCCGCCGACCAGATCGTGGCGCGTTCCGTCGACGGCATGACGATCGGCACGCCGGTCGAGACGGTCATGGACGGGCGCGACGCGATCCTCGCCCTCGGTATGAACGGCGAACCGTTGCCGTTCGCGCACGGCTTCCCGGTCCGCATGGTGGTGCCGGGACTCTACGGGTACGTCTCGGCCTGCAAGTGGCTCAAGGACATCGAGCTGACGACGTTCGCCTCGTACGACGCGTACTGGGTCAGGCGCAGCTGGTCCCAGCAGGCACCGGTCAAGACGGAGTCCCGGATCGACACACCGCGTCCGTTCGCCTCACCGAAGCCCGGCATCGTGCCCGTCGCCGGGGTGGCCTGGGCCCAGCACCGGGGGATCTCACGGGTGGAGGTCCGGGTGGACGGCGGCCCGTGGCATCGGGCCCGGCTCGCGGCGGCGGACAGCCGGGACACCTGGCGCCAGTGGGTGTGGGAGTGGGCGGCCACCTCCGGCAATCACACGCTGGAGGTCCGTGCGACCGACGGGACGGGCGCCACCCAGACCGGCGAACGCGTCGGCACCGTCCCGGACGGTGCGACGGGCTGGCACTCGGTGGTGGTCGACGTCCCCTGACCCGTCCTCTCCCCGCACGCGCCGCCATGCCGCGCTCCTTCGCCGGGGTACGGGGACCGGGTCCTGCGCACACCCGAGCTAGCGGCCCTGGCCCGGCGCCTGGACGCCCGGAAATCATAGGATTCACGTGGCCCGAAATGTACACATAAGGCTGAGATAAGCGCAGAATGGTGGGGCAGGCGCCTACAGCAAACCCCCTCACACCACGGTCGGGCCTGCAGGATCGAAGGAGACGACTCTCATGTCCAACGTCTCACACACCCGCGCCGACATCACCAGCCACCCGGATGTGTCCGAAATGCGGGAGCGCTATGCCCGCATGCTCGGTGGTCGCGATGTGGCGCTCGTCGACGGACCGGTGTTCCTCGTCGGCCTCTACTGCGCCGTCTCGCCCTGGGTACTTCACTTCACCGCAAGCCAGCCCACCCTCGTGCAGCACAACCTGATCATGGGAATCGCGATCGCGGTGCTGGGACTCGGGTTCACGGCGATGCCGGAACGGATGTATGGCCTGAGCTGGGCCATCTGCGCCATGGGCATCTGGATGATCGTCTCGCCGTGGGTCGTCGGCAGCAGCCCCGACATGGGCGTCATCCTCAACAACGTCATCATCGGCGGTCTGACCCTCCTGCTGGGGCTGGTCTGTGCCGGAGCGGCGGCGAAGAGCAATCGGACCTAGTGCCGTGACCGGCAATGTTCGCCCCGTGAGGAGCGCCGTCCGGTGCGTGCGATCGCAAGGCGGCCGGACGTCCTCGTAGCAGAGCTGCCAGGGCTTCCGGCCAACGCGGAAGGCCCCTGGCCCTTGAGGGCGTGCTGGGCGGTGCGACGGGGCAAACATTGCCGGGACGGGCACCGGTGCCCCTCCCGGCACCAGCGGTCACTGAGCGACGAAGGAGCGTGAGCTTTCGGCCGGTCCGCACGCGGCGGACCGGCCGAGGCACGTCCGGGGAAGGTCCGCGAGTGCCAGGTCCACCGGCAACCGTGCGCGGACCCGCCTGGTCCGCTCACACATCGCGGTGGTGCACGACGGCCACCGCGACGGCCACCGCGACGAGCGACCATGCCCCGAACACGATCCACCCCTCGGTGACCGATACCGGGTACTTGTCCACGCTGTAGTCCCGTCCGGGGTTCTGGACCAGAGCTCGCCATGCGGTGAGCGGCATCGCGTTGCCGATCTCCTTGACCCACCGATAGGTCTCGCCCATGAACAGCGCGGGCAGCAGCAGGAGCACGCCGACGACAGCGACGACGGTGCCCGCGGCGTGGCGGATGAGCGCCCCGAGCGCCATGCCGACGAGGGCGCACAGGGGCGCGAGCAGCGCGGATGCGGCGACGGCCCGCAGTGCGCCGGGGTCGCCGATGGACATGCCGTGGTGATCTTGCAGGATCGCCTGGGTGACGCCGAACGAGGCGCCGGCGGTGACCGTGCCGAGGACGAGCATGACAGCCGCCATGACGGCCACCTTGGCTGTCATCACCGCGCGGCGTGCGGGAACGGCCGCGAAGGTGGTGCGGATCAGTCCGCTGGTGTACTCGCCGAAGACAGCGATGGCGCCGACACTGCCGGCGATGACCATGAGGAGTTGCCAGGCCGGGTCGACGAAGGCGGACGCCAGGGGATCGAACAGCATCTGCGGCAGCTCGGGACGCCCCGGCGGTGGGGCAGGCGGCAGTTCGGGCTGATGCGCCAGCCGGTCGGCATTCGACAGAGCGGAGTTCACGTTGATCCCGATGACGGCCAGGGGGCCGATTCCGAGGACCCAGTAGGTGGAACGCAGCGACCACAGTTTGATCCACTCGGCGATGAGGAGGTGGTGGAACCGGGTGGGTGGGTCGAGGGCGGTCGCGCACGCTTCGGGCCCGGCGATTGTCTGTGCGGTCATCGTGCATCTCCTGCGCTGTATTCGACACGGTCGGCGGTGAGTCCCATGAACGCCTCCTCCAGGGAGGCGGAGCGGGGGGCGAGTTCGTGCAGCAGGACGCGGCTGTGGAAGGCGAGCTCGCCGATGCGATCCGCACCCATGCCGGTCACCGTGCACGAGCCGTCGGCCTCGGCGCGGACGGCCGCTCCCTCCTTGGCGAGGACGGACGTCAGCCTGGCGACCTCGGGCGTCCGGACGGTCACGGACAGCCGGGTGCCACGGGCAGCGAACTCCGCCAGGCTCTGCGCGGCGATCAGCTCGCCCCGGCCGATGACGATCAGCTGCTGGGCGGTGTGCTCCATCTCGCGCATCAGATGGCTGGAGACCAGCACCGTACGGCCCTCGGCGGCCAGCCGACGGAACAGGCCGCGCACCCACAGCACGCCCTCCGTGTCCAGTCCATTGAGCGGCTCGTCGAACAGCAGGACGGGCGGGTCACCGAGCAACGCGGCGGCGATGCCCAGTCGTTGCTTCATCCCCAGCGAGAACCCTCCGATTCGGCGCCGGGCAGCGGCGGTCAGTCCCACCTCCTCCAGGACTTCGTCCACCCGGCGCCGCGGCAGCCCGTTGCTGTGCGCCAGTGCCGACAGATGCGACCGTGCGCTGCGTCCGCCGTGCACGTCATGGGCGTCAAGCAGGGCCCCGACGTGCCGCAGCCCTCGTGGGCGTCCCCGGAACGGCTGCCCGTCGACGGTGACGGTGCCGCTGCTGGGGTCGTTCAGGCCGAGAATCATCCCCAGCGTGGTGGACTTGCCGGCGCCGTTGGGGCCGAGGAACCCGGTGACGTGGCCGGGGCGGGCGATGAAGGTCAGGCGGTCGACGGCGGTGGTGGCGCCGTATCGCTTCGTCAGTTCGTTGGCTTCGATCACCCGGCCCACGGTGCCGTGGGCCGCGCCCGCACGGCATCGGCCCGCGGGCCACACTCTCAGGATCCGCTTGTAGCCCCGGGGCGTACGCCCCGAGGCCGATGCCCCGGCACCGGCCCGTACCTATGATCGCGGCATGAGCGTCTCAGCCCGCGCCACCCTCCCCCGGCGCTTGCGGCCGTCCGTGGCGCAGGCCCTGGCCTGGTGCGGGGCCCTCGCCTACCCGATCCTGCTGTACGTCGCGGTGCTCAACGAACGCGAACCCACCGGTGTGCGGCTCCTCCTGCCGGCCGTACTCTCGGTTCTGACGATTCCCCTGCTGCGGCGTCGACCGTTGCCGGCCCTGATGCCGATACTCGCCGGTTCGTTCGCCGCGACGTCGACAGCGGCGTCGACATTGGCCTCGGCCTTCCCCTTCATGGCGCCGGGGCAGGCATGGCAGATCGGCTGTCTGCAGGCTCTGCTGACCGATCTCGCCGTCGCCTGGATCGCTGCCACCCGGACCCGCCGGACCGCGCTCGCCGCTGCAGCGCTGACGCTCGCCGAGCAGATCGCCGCCGTCGGCTACTACCGGACCGGGCGGGACGTCTTCGTCCCGACCATCGTGTTCCTCGTTCTGATGCTCGCCCTTGCCTGGCTGACCGGCTATCTCGTCCAAGAGCGCCGCGAGCACGCCGAAACGGTGCGGGTCCAGGCCGCGGAGCAAGCAGTCACAGCCGAGCGGCTGCGGATTGCCCGCGAGTTGCACGACATGGTCGCGCACAGCCTCGGCATCATCGCCATCCAGGCCGGCACGGGCCGCCGGGTCATCGACACCCAGTCGGCCGAGGCCCGCAACGCGCTGGCCACCATCGAGACCACCAGCAGGGACACCCTGGCCGGGCTGCGGCGCATGCTGGGGTCCCTGCGCAAGGCCGAGCCGGAAGAGGCGCCGTTGGCCCCCGCGTCGGGCATGACGGACGTCGACTGGCTGGTCGCGACCACACGGAACGGCGGTGTGAGGGTCGACGTGGAGTGGCGAGGAGAACGGCGCCCGCTCCCCATGGACATCGAACTGTCCGCCTTCCGCATCATCCAGGAGGGCCTTACCAACGTGGTTCGCCACGCGGACACGCACGAGTGCCGGGTGGTCATCGACTATCAGGAGGACGAACTGTCCATCGAGATCACCGACGACGGTCAGGGGCCCACACCTGCGGGCATCGGCTACGGCATCACCGGCATGCGCGAGCGGACCTTCCTGCTGCGCGGCCAGTTCACCGCCGGACCCCGTCCCGAGGGCGGCTTCCGCGTGGCGGCTCGGCTGCCGGTGCCGGCGGGGATGCGATGACTCCTGACCGCGTCCGTGTCGTGCTCGTCGATGACCAGCCGCTGGTGCGCGCCGGGCTGCGTGTGCTCATCGCGGACAGCATGGATCTCGAGGTCCTGGGAGAAGCCGGCACGGGCGCCGAAGCGGTCCAGCTGGTCCAGGACGTCCGGCCCGATGTGGTCGTGATGGACATCCGCATGCCCGGCATGGACGGCATCGAGGCGACCCGGCTGATCACCGCCGGCCCGAACACGGCACGCGTCCTCGTCCTCACCACCTTCGACGACGACGAGTACGTCTACGGCGCGCTGCGCGCGGGCGCGAGCGGATTCCTCGTCAAGGACATGGACCTGGACGACATCCTCACCGCGATCCGTGTGGTCGCCGTCGGCGAAGCCCTGATCGCGCCGCGCGTGACCCGTCGCCTCATCGAGGAGTTCGCCGCACGCCCCGAACCCACGGCCGCGCCCCGGCACGGGGCGATCGAAGGCATCACCGACCGGGAACGCGAGGTACTCACCCTCGTCGGACGCGGCCTGTCCAACGACGAGATCGCCGGCCGGCTCTTCATCAGCCCGGCCACGGCCAAGGCCCACGTGGGGCGGCTGTTCTCCAAGCTGGCGGCCCGTGACCGGGTCCAGTTGGTCATCATCGCCTATGAACTGGGCTTGGTATCGCCATCGCGCTGAGCGGGCGCACGTGCTGTTGGCTTCGTCCACTGCTGCTCGACAGAGCCATGCTGTGAGCTGCGCACCAGCGAGTCGGCGCTCCGGACGCCCAGGTCTGCGCACCTACGCCCTCTTCAACCGAGGCGGTCCGGACGCGCCCGGCTTCCCGGGCGGCGCGACGGCCTTCACCCTCGACCACTGACCGGACACACGGTTGACGCCCTGCCGTTCAGCCTGTTCCACTGAGCGGATGCGTCCTCAGCTGCGGCTGGTCACCCGCGACCACATCGACTTCGGTCGAGTGTGGTCGGCCTCGTGTCGTCCCTGACTGCTCGTACGTCAGCGCGTCAGCACTGCGCACCACCCGACCGGTTCACCGCAGCACGAGATGAGGCTTTGTCATGCCCGTCGAATTTCTCGGCATCGCAGCAACCAATGAAGGATCCGAGGTGACGCCCCGCTCCGGGGCGTCCTTCGACAAGGAATACACGCTCAAGCTGGCACGCGCGCATGAGGACCACGGCTGGGACCGGGTGCTCTTCGCCTACGGCTCGGGCTCCCCCGACCCCTCCCCGGCGGCCGCCTACATCGCGGCCCGCACGGACGCCCTGCAGATCCTGGTCGCGCACCGGCCCAACGTCTCGTACCCGACGTTCGCCGCGAAGACCTTCGCCACACTGGACCGGATCAGTGACGGCCGCCTCGCCGTGCACTTCATCACCGGCGGCAACGATCACGAGCAGCAGCGCGAGGGCGACTTCCTCACCAAGGACGAGCGGTACGCCCGCACCCGCGAGGCCATCCAGATCATCAAGAAGGCCTGGACCTCGCACGAGCCCTTCGATCACGAGGGCACGCACTACCGCTTCAACGACTTCGTGAGCGACACCTTCCCCGTCCAACAGCCCCACCCACGTGTCTCGTTCGGCGGTTCCTCACCGGCGGCCTACGCGGCAGGGGGCGCAGAGGCCGACATCTACTGCCTCTGGGGCGAGCCTCTCGCCGAGACCGCGGAGCAGATCGCCGCGGTCCAGGCGGCTGCGAAGGCGGCGGGACGCGCCGACGTCCCGAAGATCCAGGTCGCCTTCCGCCCGATCATCGCACCGACCGAAGAACTCGCCTGGGAGAAGGCGCACCGGACGCTCGACCGGATCAAGGCCCGCAGGGCGGGCGCACCTCTCGGCCGACGCCACCCGCTCCGGAACCCGGAGAACGCGGGCTCCCGACGGCTGCTCGCGGTCGCCGCCCAGGGCGAGCGCCACGACCGTGCGCTGTGGACGCCGACCGCCGCCGAGACCGGTGGCGCGGGCAACTCGACGGCCCTGGTGGGCACACCGGAGACGGTCGCACAGGCATTGCTGGACTACTACGACCTGGGTGTCGAAGTGCTGTCCGCCCGGGGCTACGACCTGCTCGACGACGCGATCGACTTCGGCCGGCATGTCATCCCGATCGTCCGGGAGGAAGTCGCCAAGCGGGACGCCGCGCGCACGGGCGCCGCGTAACCGAGGGGCCGCCCCCCGGTCCTCCGACGCCGGACGGGCCGGCAGATGTTCTCGATCGGCGGACGGGCTGGATCTGCCCGGCAGACACAGCCCGTCCGGCCGTCCGAGACCGGAGCCCGGGCAGAGCTCAGCCGCACGGCGGAGCCGCACATCAGGTACGGCGGGAGGGGCGGGCTCGGACAGCCGCAGGCGCCTCACCCGAGGCCCGGTCGACCGAACCCGCGGCGCACACCCCGTCACCCCACCGAGCTGTACGCCACAACCCCCCTGAGCACCGCATCCGTTGCCTTGCGCGCAGCACGCGCGACGGACCCGGCGCCCGCGCCCGGCGGCGCAGCGGCCGCGATCTGCCCCAGCACATCGATGACCTGCTTGCACCACCGTACGAAGTCCCCCGCGGGCATCTCCGCCTCGCGCAGCACCTCGTCCAGCGTCCGCCCCGACGCCCACATGTAGACGGCCCAGGCGAATCCGAGATCGGGTTCCCGCTGCCCGACCCCCTCCGCCTGGTTGATCTTGAAGTCCTCCTCCAGGGCATCGAGTCGTCCCCAGATTCGGACCATCTCGGCCATCGCCGTCTTCGCCGGCCCGGACGGCAGTTTCGGCGCCACCGCGTCGTCCGCCTGCCGCGCCTCGTACACCAGCGCGGACACGCACGCGGCGAGCTCCGCCGGGTTCAGCCCTTCCCAGACCCCTGCCCGCAGGCACTCGCTGGCCAGCAGGTCCAGTTCGCCGTAGAGCCGGGCCAATCGCCGCCCGTGCTCAGTGACTTCGTTGCCCCGGAGATAGTCGAGCTCGGTGAGGAGCGCCACGATCCGGTCGAAGGTGCGGGCGATCGTGTTCGTCCGCCCCTCGATCCGCCGCTCAAGCTGCTTCGTGTCCCGCTTCAGCCGGTGGTACCGCTCCGCCCACCGCGCATGGTCCTCGCGCTCGCTGCACCCGTGGCACGGGTGGGCCCGCAACTCGGCCCGGTAGCGGGCGATCTGCTGGTCGTCCGCGGCCTCGGCCCGTCCCCTGCGGTGCCGCTCCGGCACGATGTGCCCTGCCTTGGTCCGCAGGGCCGATGCCAGATCGCGCCTCGACTGCGGCGACCGCGGGTTGAACGACTTCGGCACCCGCATCCGCTCCACCGGCTCGACCGGCACGGGGAAGTCGATCGACGCGAGCCGCTTGACCTGCCGCTCGGCGGTGAGCACCAACGGCCGCGGCCCGTCGTGGTATTCGAGCCCGCGATGCGTGTTGGACCGCCCGGCGGGCAACCCCGGGTCCAGCACCAGGGCCAGCCCGGCGAACTTCCCGGTCGGGACGTGGATGACGTCGCCCGGCTTCAGCTTCTCCAACGACGCGGCCGCGGCGGCCCGTCGCTGTGACGCGCCGTGCTTGGCGAGCTCCGTCTCCCGGTCCTTGAGGTCACGACGCAGCCGTGCGTACTCCTCGAAGTCACCGAGGTGGCAGGTCATGCCCTCGCGGTAACCCTCTAGGCCCTCCTCGTTCTTCTGCACCTGCCGGGAGATCCCGACGACCGAGCGGTCGGCCTGGAACTGGGCGAACGAGGTCTCCAGCAGTTCGCGCGACCGGTGCCGCCCGAACTGCTGCACCAGGTTCACGGCCATGTTGTAGGAGGGCCGGAAGCTGGACCGCAGCGGATACGTACGCGTACCCGCGAGTCCGGCGAGCGCCCCCGGATCCATGCCGCGCTGCCACAGCACCACCGCATGGCCCTCGATGTCGATCCCCCGCCGCCCGGCACGCCCGGTCAGCTGGGTGTACTCGCCCGGGGTGATGTCGGCGTGCTGCTCGCCGTTCCACTTGACGAGCTTCTCGAGGACCACCGATCGGGCGGGCATGTTGATGCCGAGGGCGAGGGTCTCCGTTGCGAAGACCGCCTTGACGAGCCCGCGTACGAACAGTTCCTCGACGACCTCCTTGAAGGTCGGCAGCATGCCCGCGTGGTGCGCGGCGATGCCTCGCTCCAGACCTTCGAGCCACTCGTAGTAGCCGAGGACATGGAGATCCTCGGGTGGGATGGACGCGGTCCGCTCCTCGACGATCTCCCGCACCAGGCGGCGCTTGCTGTCGTCGTTGAGTCGCAGTCCGGCCTGGAGACACTGCTGCACGGCGGCCTCGCAGCCGGCCCGGCTGAAGATGAACGTGATGGCGGGCAGCAGGCCTTCGGCGTCCAGCCGGTCGATGACCTCGGGCCTGGACGGGGTCCAGATCCGGCTGCGCTGGCGCCGCTCGCGCTCGCGGTCGGCCTCCCGCACCATCTTTCCGCGGCGCCGCTCGCGCGGGTTGTATCCGCGCTGGTTCTCCATGCGGGCGAGCCGGACGAGGTCGGGACTGACCTCGCGCCGGCCGACGCCGCGGCCGCCGTGGTCGGTCTCCTCCTCGAAGAGGTCGTACATCCGGCGGCCGGCCAGGACGTGCTGCCAGAGCGGCACGGGCCGGTTCTCGGAGACGATGACTTCGGTGTCACCGCGGACGGTGTCCAGCCAGTCGCCGAACTCCTCGGCGTTGGACACGGTCGCCGACAGCGACACCAGGGTCACCGAATCGGGCAGATGAATGATCACTTCTTCCCACACCGCGCCACGGAAGCGGTCGGAGAGGTAGTGCACCTCGTCCATCACCACATAGCCGAGGCCCCGGAGTGCCTGGGAGCCCGCGTACAGCATGTTCCGCAGCACTTCGGTGGTCATGACGACCACGGGTGCGTCCCCGTTGACACTGTTGTCGCCGGTCAGCAGGCCGACCTTGTCCGCGCCGTAACGCTTGACCAGATCGGTGAACTTCTGGTTGGACAGAGCCTTGATGGGGGTGGTGTAGAAGCACTTGCGGCCCTGACGCAGCGCGAGATGCACGGCGAACTCGCCGACGATCGTCTTGCCCGACCCGGTCGGGGCCGCGACCAGCACCCCTTTACCCGCCTCCAGGGCCTTGCATGCATCGATCTGGAACGGGTCCAGACCGAACTCGTACAACTCGCGGAAGGGCGCGAGTGCCGTGGCCTGCTCGGCGGCGCGGATCCGGAAAGCCTGGTATCGCTCAGCTGGTGAGAGGTCCTCTGTCATCTTGGTTACGAGCCTACCCGTCACCTCCGACAGTCAGCGCGATCTTTATTTCACTGCGCAAGAACCCTGGCCGCGCCCGGCACACAGGTCGCGGTGAGCGGCAGGGCACCGAGCGGTTCACCGTCCGCATACGCGGTGACACCGGCCGCGACCAGCTCGATCGACGAGACCCGGTGCACGGTGACCTTGGGGTGGCCGAGGTGCGTTCCCTTGTAGACGCGGGGAAACACCTTGAGCAGGGTGGTACGGCTGCAGTCCCCGACGACGGTCACGTCGAAGAGCCCGTCGTCCATGACGGCGTCCGCACAGATCCGCATCCCGCCGCCGTACGTGGACCCGTTGCCCACGGCGATGAGCGTCGCGTCGATCTCCTGAACCGGTCCGCCGTCGAGCCTGATGCGGTACGGGATCGGCCTGAAGGCGGCGAGTTCGGCGAGGATCGCCAGGTCGTACTTGAACCGCCCGCCGACCCAGCGCATCCGGTTGCCCCGGTCGTTGACCCGGGAGTCGAAGCCGGAGGCGAGCACCGAACCGAACCATCGCTCCCCGACCCTGCCGAGGTCGATCTCGCGGCTGCTGCCGCCCTTGAGCGCCTCGGCCGCGAGCCGTCCGGCGGCGGCCGGGTCCCGTATCGGCAGGCCGAGAGCGCGGGCGAAGTCGTTTCCGGTGCCGACGGCGACGACACCGAGGGGTGTGATGGTCCCGGCGACGGCCTGGAGGGCGAGGGACATCATGCCGTCCCCGCCCACGGCTATCAGCGCACCGGTTCCGCCCGCGACGGCCTCACGGGCCCGCCGCAGCGCGTCGTCGGCGTCCTCTCCCAGCACCGTGCGTACGGAGAATCCTGCGGCCCGCAACGCGGAAGCGGCCGGCTGCGCGGCGTGCGCGCCCCGGCCGCTTCCTGCGGTGGGATTGACGAAGAGGGTGATCTCGCTGGTCACCCGGGGGACCTTACAAGGTCAGGTGATGTCGTCGTAACCGTTCACCCGGTCACGGTCCGGCCCCGCTTGTGCGGGCAGCGACCCGCCCGTCGACACGGATTCGATCTCACCGATGTCCTCGGGGGTCAGGTCCAGCTCCGACGCCTCGTCATCGGCAGGTCCTTCCGCCGCGCGCTGTGCCTTGCGGCGGTCGTTGAGGAGCGAGAGCGCCGTGGCACAGAAGTACAGGACCCAGATCGGCCCGGCGAGTGCCAGCATGGTGAGCGGGTCCGTACTGGGCGTGGCCAGGGCGGCGAAGACCGTGATTCCCATGATCATCCCGCGCCACCAGCCCAGCATCCGCTTGCCGGTGATGACCCCGCCGAGGTTCAGCATGACGAGCAGCAGGGGCAGCTCGAAGGAGAGTCCGAAGACCACCACCATGCGCGTGATCAGGTCCAGCAGGTCATCGAGCGGCAGCTGGTTGTCCAGGCCTGCCGGCGAGAAGTCCAGCAGGACCTTGGCCATCGTGGGCAGCGTCTTGTACGCGAAGAAGCCACCCGCGAGAAAGAGCGGGAAGCCCGCGCCGACGAAGGCGAGCGAGTACTTCTTCTCGTGCTTGTGCAGACCGGGGGCGATGAACGCCCACAGCTGGTAGAGCCAGATCGGCGACGAAAGAACGACGCCCGCCATGAGGGAGACCTTGAGCGCAAGGGTGAACGGCGTCAGCAGACCGTTCAGGACGATGCGCGCACAGGTGCCGTCCTCCTTCTTCGCGAGTTCGGTGAAGCTCGCCTCGCAACCGACCGCCTTCAGCACCGGATCGGTGAAGAACTCGATGATCCCCTTGTAGAAGAACGCGGCGACGATCGTGACGGCGACGATCGCCAGCAGAGCCTTCGCCAGCCGGTTACGCAGCTCACGCAGGTGCTCCACCAGGGGCATGCGGCCCTCTGGGTCCGTCTCCTGCTTGCGGGCAGACTTGAGCAACCCACGTCCTCATCTCGTGCAGCAGGCCGTCACCATCACGGCGCCTGCGTCGGCCCGGTTGTCAGCGGTTGGTCGAGTCGGTCGGCTCGGCAACCGGACGCGAGCTCGTCACATCGCCGGGCGCGGCCTTGATGGTGCGCTGGGCGCTCTGGTCCTGGGCGGCATCGTTCGGCGGGTCCGCGGGGGTGGCCGTCGCGGCGCCCTCGGACTTCATGGCCTTGGCCTCGCTCTTGAGGATGCGGGCCGACTTGCCGAGCGAGCGAGCCATGTCAGGAAGCTTCTTCGCGCCGAACAGCAGAACAATGACGACGAGGATCAGGATGATCTCGGGAGCTCCGAGCCTTCCGAACATATGCGTGTACCTTCTCACCGAGGCAGCAGGGGTGGGGCTGATCGAGCGTCGGACAGACGTCCGATCTTCGTACTGTCAGCGATCGTATCCCGCAGGAGTAAACGCAGGGCAATACCCATGCATCCTTGCGATTACGGCCCACGCCTCGCTCTCAGGGCCGCCACCAGCAGCGTACCCTCCGAACCTGAGAAACAGGAGGCCCTGCCCGCCCCGATCGACCGGTCCGGCGCACAGCTTCCCGGTCCGTGTCAGCGCAACGCCTCGCCGGTGGCGGCGAGATCGGTTGCGGCCCGTTCGAGATCCTCGGCCGCCCGGTTGATGCGCCGAGTGGTCTGGGTCACCTGGTGCCCCAGGCGCTGGGCCTCGACGAACACCCTGATGGCCAGCACGCCGAGGACGGCGATCCCGAGGAATCCCAGGGCGATGGCGAGCATGGGCCAGAACATGCGCAGAGCCTCGATGTTGTCTAGGTGTCACAGGGGCCGGGAGTCCGTGGGTCAGGGGTTCTGAAGGCTGGTGTGGAGGCGCAGAGTGCGCACGCCCCCGCCTGTGAGGAGTTCCACTATCCGCTCCCCGGCGGGCTTGCGGACGGCGGCGCCGCACTCGGGGCAGGTGAACGAGTAGAACGTGGTGCGACGGCTGGAGCCGATGGCGAGGCGCAGGGCACCCGCCGCGAGCTCGAAGCGCCCGCGACAGTCCGGGCAGGCCGCCTTGAACCGTACGGACTCCGGAACCACCACAGTTGAGATACCCGACATCACAGACATATTGCTCATATCTCCTCAGGTATCCGCTCAGGCAGGGCCGTCGTAGGCGGCGAGCGCTGCCCGCGCCGCCTGCTGCGCGCTCCGCGCCAGCTCCGGCGGGGCGACGATGCGCCCTTCCCCGCCGAGCCGCAGCGCAAGCCTGCGCAGCGACGCCGGATCGGGCGTGCGCAAGGTGATCCGCAGTCCGCCGTCGGCCAGTTCCTCCGCGCTGTCGTGCGGGTAGTACTCGGCGACCCACCGGCCACCGGGCCCGACCTCGATCACCACCTCGGGGTCCTCGGCCGCCGGTTGCACCAGCCCCTCGGACAGGTCCCTCAGTTCCAGCTCCGGCGGTGCGGACGGCTCGTCCAGCAGCCGGATCTCGGCGACCCGGTCGAGCCGGAACGTACGCCGGTCCTCGGAGGACCTGCACCAGGCCTCCATGTACGTATGCCCCACGGCGAACAGTCGGATCGGGTCCACCTCACGCTCGGTGAGCTCGTCGCGCGCGGGTGAGTAGTACCGCAGCCAGAGCCGGCGCCGCTCCGAGATAGCCCGGTCGACATCGGCGAAGACGCCGCCCTCGGACTCGAAAGTGACCGAGAGCCGGGAGCTCGCCGCCCCGACCTCACCGGCCGCCGTCTCCAGCTTGGCGGTGGCCCGCAGCAGTGCCTGCCGGTCGCTCTCCCGCAGCCCCGGCAGCGTCGCCACGGCGCGCGCCGCGACCAGCAGGGCCGTCGCCTCGTCCGCCGCGAGCCGCAGCGGCTCCGCCACGTCGTCCGGGTTGTGCCACCAGATCCGGTCACCGTCGGTGTCGATGTCCAGCAGATCGCCGCCACGGAAGCTCGTCCCGCACATGGGCAGGACGTCGAGGTCCGAGATCAGCTCGTCCTCGGTGATCCCGAAGGCCCGGGCCACGTCCTGGACATGGGCTCCGGGGCGCTCCCTCAGATACGTCACGAGGGACAGCATCCGGCGCGTCTGGTCGATCGCGTTCGTCGCCATGAATACGGTCCCCCCTCAGTCCTTGGCCACGGCGCGCAGCCGGTCGACCACATCGGCCCGCAGATCCGCGGGTTCCTGCACGACCACGTCCGGGCCGAATTCGACGAGCCAGGCGTCGAGACCGTGTCCGTACGGAATCTCCAACTCATCCCAGCCGTCGCCGAGTTCCCTCACCGATATCGCCCGCGAGCGCAGCGGGTATCCGGAGCCGGACCGCAACCGGATCAGCGCGGTCCGGGTCGCCGTCTCCCCGGCCCAGCTCTCGACGGTCTCCCGGACCGTCACCACGTCGGGCACCTCGGCGGTGAACACCCCGGCCCGCGAACGGACCCGGCCGGTGATCCGGGACAGGCGGAACACCCGCTCGGCACGACGGTCACGGTCCCAGCCGGCCAGATACCAGTGCCCGCGCCAGCACTCGAGCGTCCAGGGCTCGACCTGGCGCTGCTCCGGGCGGGCGGCATTGGCCTTGCGGTAGTCGAAGGTGACCGGCCGGCGGTCGCGGCACGCCAGCATCAACGGCTCGAACGCTGCCTCATGGACCGGGATACGGGGTTCGAGGGCACTGTGCACCTCGTACGCGTCCTCGGCCTCCGGCATCCCGGCGGCCCGGAGCTTCTGGAGCGCGCCGCTGGCCGCCCCCGCGAGCCGGGCCTGCTGCCACACCTTTGCCGCCAGCCCCAGCGCCGCGGCCTCCTCGGCGTCCAGCGTGATCGGCGGCAGCCGGTTGCTGTCCCGGCGGGCCAGATAGCCGATGTCGCCGTCCAGGTTCTCCACGGTCTCGATGACCAGACCGAGCTCGCGCAGATCGTCCTTGTCCCGCTCGAACATCCGGTTGAAGGCTTCGTCGGAGCCTGCTTCCAGATAGGCCTCGATGGAACCGCGCAGCTCGCGCTTGCTGAGCGGGCGCCGGGTCCCCAGGAGGCACAGCGCCAGGTTCATCAGCCGCTCGGCCTTGGCAATCGCCATCGGCGCCCTTTCTCTACGTGCTCTACGACCCTCGACCGTACCGCTCCGGAGTGTCCGGACAAAAGCGAGGAGGGTACTGAAGATCTCGGCGCGCGGGAGCGGCCAAGATCTTCAGCACCCTCCTGGAGCCCACGCTCCACGGAACGAGGGCCCGTGCCGTCCGGCACGGGCCCTCGTGATGCGTCCGCGGGACGGATCAGACGGCGATCAGGTCGCAGACGAAGATCAGCGTCTCGCCGGGGGCGATACGGCCGCCGGCGCCGCGGTCACCGTACGCGAGGTGCGCGGGGATGGTCAGCTGGCGACGGCCGCCGACCTTCATGCCCTGCACGCCCTGGTCCCAGCCGGAGATGACCTGACCGACGCCGAGCTGGAACTGCAGCGGGGTGCCGCGGTTCCACGAGGCGTCGAACTCCTCGCCGGTGGAGAAGGCCACGCCCACGTAGTGGACCTTGACCATGTCGCCGGCCTTGGCGACCGCACCGTCGCCCTCCCAGATGTCCTTGATCTCCAGGTCGGCCGGCGGCTCGCCGCCCGGGAAGTCGATCTCGGGCTTCTCGATGCTCACTGAACTGCTCCTCCACATGAATAACTGGGCAACCGGGACAGTCTTACATCTTCGCCAGCAGGTCCACGGCGAAGACCAGCGTGGCATTGGCGGGGATGGACTGCTGCGCCTTGTCGCCGAAGGCCTGGTCCGGCGGGATGACCAGCAGGACACGGCTGCCGATCTTCTTGCCGATCAGCCCGTTCTTCAGCCCCTTGAGGGTCACCTGGGCCAGCGGGAAGGTCTGGGTCTTGCCCGTGGCGTACGTGCTGTCGAACGTCTTTCCGTCCTTCCACAGCAGGCCCACGTAGTTCACGACGACGCTGTCGGTCTCCTTGATGACCTCGCCCTTGGACTCCAGGATGTAATTGGAGACGAGCTTCTTCGGCGGGTCGGTCTTCTCCGGGATCTTGACCGTCGGAGCCTTGCCGTCGGTGTTGGTGCCCACCTTCGGCAGCTCGCTGTTGTTCTGGGCGACAGCAGTGCCCTCGGCCGACGCCGGGATGTGCGTCGCCTTCAGGATGTCCACGACGAAGACGAGGGTGGCGTTCGGCTTGATGTCGCCCTGCCCCTGCGCGCCGTAACCGAGGTCCGGCGGGATGACGAGCTGGACGCGGCTGCCGACCTTCTTCCCGAGGAGCCCCTGGTCCCAGCCCTTGATGACCATGCCGGCACCGAGGGTCAGATCGAACGGCTGCTTACGGTCGAAACTGTTGTCGAACGGCTTCGTGGAGTCCCACGCCTGTCCGAGGTAGTTGACCTGGATCGCGTCGCCGTTCTTCAGCGCCGCGCCCTTTCCCTCACTGACGACACGTGTCTTCAGATCCTTGGGAGGATCGCCCTCTCCCTTGGCCAGGGTGGGCTTCTCGCCGAACTTCACACCCGCGGTGATCGCGGGGAATGCGTTCTTCGAGGCGGAGGCTGAAGCGGAGTCGGATCCCTTGTCGTCGCCGCCGCCGCACGCCGCTGTCAGCAGCAGCAGGGGGACAACGAGAAGGCCGGCAAGTCGGCGCACTGGTTCCTCAGATCTCAGACGGCACAGTTGGTTGGGTCCCCGACACTCTAGGGCGTGCACAGGGCCCCGTACGAGGACGTACGGGGCCCGAGTCGCACAAGAGCCGAGGCGCGTCCTGCGCCGGCTCACATACCCGCGATCAGCTTTTCCACTCGATCGTCCACGGAGCGGAACGGGTCCTTGCACAACACCGTACGCTGCGCCTGGTCGTTGAGCTTGAGGTGGACCCAGTCGACGGTGAAGTCCCGCCGCTGCTCCTGGGCCCTTCGGATGAAGTCACCGCGCAGCCGCGCCCGGGTGGTCTGCGGGGGCACGGACTTGCCCTCGAAGATCTTCAGGTCGTTGCAGATGCGGGCTGCCTGCCCCTTGCGCTCCAGCAGGTAGTACAGCCCGCGCCGCCGGTGGATGTCGTGGTAGGCGAGGTCTATCTGGGCAACCCGCGGATGCGACATCGTCATGTTGTGCTTGGCCCGGTACCGCTCGATGAGCTTGTACTTCATCACCCAGTCGATCTCGGTCCCGATCCGGTCGAGGTCCTCGGTCTCGATCGCGTCGAGCGTACGGCCCCACAGCTCCAGGACCTGTTCGACCGTGCCGGTGCGAATGCCGCGGCGGTCGACGAAGTCCACGGCCTTCTCGTAGTACTCCCGCTGCACCTCGATGGCGGATGCCTCGCGGCCGCTGGCGAGGCGTACCTTGCGCTGTCCCGTGATGTCGTGGCTGACCTCACGGATCGCCCGGATCGGGTTCTCCAGCGTCAGATCACGCATCACCGTGCCCGCTTCGATCATGCGGAGCACCAGGTCCGTCGCGCCGACCTTGAGCAGCATCGTCGTCTCGGACATGTTGGAGTCACCGACGATGACATGGAGGCGGCGGTACCGCTCCGCGTCCGCGTGCGGTTCGTCGCGGGTGTTGATGATCGGACGGGAGCGCGTCGTCGCGGAGCTGACGCCCTCCCAGATGTGCTCGGCACGCTGGCTGACGCAGTAGACCGCGCCGCGCGGGGTCTGCAGCACCTTGCCCGCGCCGCAGAGCAGCTGCCTCGTGACGAGGAAGGGAATGAGGATGTCCGCGAGCCGGGAGAATTCTCCGTGCCGCGCCACGAGGTAGTTCTCGTGGCACCCGTAGGAGTTTCCCGCCGAATCGGTGTTGTTCTTGAAGAGATAGACGTCGCCCGCGATTCCCTCCTCGTGCAGGCGGCGTTCGGCATCGACAAGCAGGCCTTCGAGAATGCGCTCGCCGGCCTTGTCGTGGGTGACCAGCTCGGTCAGATTGTCGCATTCGGGGGTTGCATATTCCGGATGCGATCCCACGTCGAGGTAGAGGCGGGCGCCGTTCCGCAGAAAGACATTGCTGCTGCGGCCCCATGACACGACACGGCGGAAGAGGTAGCGCGCCACTTCGTCAGGAGACAGTCGGCGCTGTCCCCTGAACGTGCACGTGACGCCGTACTCGTTCTCCAGCCCGAAAATGCGGCGGTCCATGACTGAACATTACGCCTGATGGCCCGAGCTGAAACCGGGTTGGACAGCACCGTTTCGATCATTTTCCGATCCCTGCGCGGAAACGTCCGTACGCCCGGAAACTGCGAGGACCCTTCCCGTCGCCAGCAGAACCATCAGTGCGGCCACTCCACCGGCCCCCGCGACGGCGAAGCTCCACGCCGTACCGCCCAGCTCGACGGCCGGGCCCGCCACAGCCGTTCCCGCCGCCGCGCCCACCCCGAACGTCGTCACGAGCCAGGAGAACGCCTCCGTCACCGTGCCCCGCGGAGCATGCCGGTCCACCACGATGAACGAGCACGCGATCGCCGGCGCCAGGAACACCCCGGCGAGCGCGGCCAGGGCGGTCATCGCCACCACACCGGGTGTCAGCATCAGCGGCAGATAGCCGAGGGCCAGCAGCGCGACGATGACCCGCAGCCGGCGCTCCGGCGCCCCGGCCCACTGACGTGCCCCGTACACCGCGCCGCCGATCAGCGCGCCGAGGCCGAGCGCGGCCATCAGCCAGCCGTAGACCGCCTCCAGGCCGTGGTCGTCGGCGTACGCGACGCCCGCCACCGTGATCGAGCCCAGCGCGAGCCCGACGAAGAAGAAGGACCCGAGAAGCGCCAGCAGCCCCGGCGAGCGCAGCGCGCCCAGCCAGTGCGCCTCTCGGGGCGCCGAGCGCCAGGTCCGGGAGGGCTCCGACACCACCACGGAGAGCGCGCCCAGCACTCCTATGGTGTTGATGACGAGCAGCGCGGCGGCGGGCGACCAGAGCGAGACCAGCACCGTCACCAGCAGCGGGCCCACGGTGAACATGACCTCCTGGGCCACCGCGTCCATGGCGTACGCCCGGTGCACCCGGTCCTCCCTCCCCAGGACCGTCGGCCACAGCGCCCGCAGGCCGCCCTCCAGCGGCGGCGTGAACAGCCCTGCCACGATCACGGCCCCGTACGCCAGCGGAAGCGATCCGAGGCCCACCAGAGCCAGCAGGAACATGCCCAGCGCGGAGACGACGGACGCCGGGAGCTGGACGCGGGGCTGGCCGTACAGGTCCACCGCCCGGCCCAGCAGGGGCTGCCCGACCGCCGTGGCCAGGCCGTACACCGCCGCGAGCGCCCCCGCGAGGGTGTAGCTGCCGCCCTCGGCCCGGGTGAACAGGACGATCGCGATGTGGGCGGTGCCGCTCGGCAGCCGCCCCACCAGCGTGCCGATCAGCAGCCGTGCGGCATGCCGCGCCCGGAGGATGTCCAGATATCCCGCGGCCATGTCCGCCCCTCTCCCCCGAGGGCCTTCCGGACACCTTGAGGTTTTACGTATAACGTCGAGCTTCATACGTACCATGTGCCCTGTCCTCAGGTCCACCTCGCCGCCCGCACCGGCACCGCACCCGCCCAGCCCGGAGGTCCCTCGTGACCAGCGCATCCCAGCCCGCCCCGGCCCGGCCCACCAGCCGCGACGTCGCGCGGGCCGCAGGCGTCTCCCAGGCCACCGTCTCGCTCGTCCTCGGCGGCAAATGGCGCGGCAGGGTCTCCGAGGCGACCGCCGAGCGCGTCCGCGCCGCCACCCAGGACCTCGGCTACCGGCCCAATCTCGCCGCCCGCAGCCTCCGCCTCGGCCGCACCAGGACCGCACTGCTGGTGGTCCCGGCGCTCACCAACGAATTCTTCGCGCGTGTCTACACCGGCGCCGCCGCCGTCGCCGCCGAACACGACTTCGGGGTCGTCCTCTACCCCTCCCCCGACGGCACGGGCCCGGCCAGGGACCCCTTCGCCTCCGCCCGCGCCGCCCTCGACGGGGTCATCGCCTCGTCCATGGCCGCCGATGCCCTCGACGCCCTGCGCGGCGCCGACCTGCCTCTGGTCATGCTGGACAGCGACCCCGCGGACACCGGCGTAGCGGCCCGGGTCAACCTCGACATCGCCGACGGCATGCGACAGGTGACGGACCATCTGCTCACCCTCGGCCACCGCCGCTTCCTGCACCTGGCGTCGGCCATCGACTCCTGGACCTTCGCCGTTCGCGCCGGGGCCGTCCGCGACACCCTGCGGACCGTGCCGGACGCCTCCGTACGGACCGTTCCGGCGGCGCTCGACGTACGGGCCGGCCGGGAAGCCACGGAACACGCTCTGGCCGCCCCCGGCCCCCGGCCGACCGCGATCATCTGCGACGACGACATCCTCGCCGCCGGCGCCTGCAAGGCCGCCCGCCGGCTCGGCCTGCGGGTCCCCGACGACCTCTCCGTCACCGGCTTCGACGACCTGGCTCTGGCGACCGCCGTCGAACCCGAGCTCACCACCGTTCAGCTCCCCGCCGAGCAGGTCGGCGAGCGCGGCATGACCGCCCTCCTGTCCGTGCTCGACGGCTGTCCGGCCGAACCCGGCAGCCTGCCGGTGCACCTGGTCGTCCGCGGCTCCTCCGGGCCCCCGCCCCGTTCATGACGATGCCCCGGCCCGCCGCGAACGGTGGACCGGGGCACAAGGACATCCGGCAGGACTACTCCGGGGATGCCGGCGGCTCCGCGGACTCGGAAGCCCCCGAGGACTTCGTGACATCGGTGGGAGCCTCGCCCCCCTCGCCGTCCTCCAGGTCCGACGGGGCATCCGTCGGCGTGGCCCCGCCGTCGGCCTCCAGCAGCCGTGCCAGCTGCCGCCCGACGATCCGCTTGAACTTCCGCTGCTGAGGTCGCGTGCGGTCCAGGACCGCCACCTCGAGCCGCTCCGCGGGGATCTCCCGCTCGCTCCCGTTGGGATCACGGGAGAGTGCCTGCACAGCCAGCTTGAGCGCCTCCGCCAGCGTCATTCCGTCCCGGTGGCGCTGATCCAGGAACGTGCTGATCTGTTCCGCATTGCCGCCCACCGCGACCGAGCCGTGCTCGTCCACGATCGAGCCGTCGTGCGGCAGCCGGTAGATCTGATCACCCTCGGGCTCGGTGCCCACCTCGGCGACCACCAGCTCCACCTCGTACGGCTTCTCCGCCGCACTGGAGAAAATGGTGCCCAGGGTCTGCGCATAGACGTTGGCCAGCCCACGGGCCGTCACATCATCACGGTCGTAGGTATATCCGCGGAGATCGGCGTAACGGACGCCGCCGATGCGCAGATTCTCGTACTCGTTGTACTTACCGGCGGCGGCGAAGCCGATCCGGTCATAGATCTCGCTGAACTTGTGCAGCGCACGGGACGGGTTCTCGCCGACGAACACAATGCCGTCGGCGTACTGCAGCACAACCAGGCTGCGACCACGGGCAATGCCCTTCCGGGCGTATTCCGCCCGGTCGGCCATGGCCTGCTGAGGTGAGACATAGAACGGCGTCGACACCGGCTATCCGTCCCTTTCTGTCAGTGACGAGTGCATCGAAGAAGCCCCGGGGTCCGGATCAGAGCAGCGCGGCGCGCGGGCCGTCGGGCTGTTCCATCCGGCGCTCCAGGATCGACCGCGCGATGTCGGAGGATTCCGCATCGGCGAGCCTCCGGAAGCCCTCGTCGGTGATGACGGTGACGATCGGATAGATCCGCCGGGCCACATCGGGACCGCCGGTCGCCGAGTCGTCGTCCGCTGCGTCGTACAGCGCCTGCACGACCAGGGTGAGCGCCTCCTGCTCCGTCAGGTCCTCGCGGTAGAGCTTCTTCATCGCCCCGCGGGCGAAGATCGATCCGGAGCCGGTGGACGCGTAGCCCTGCTCCTCGGAGCGGCCACCGGTGACGTCGTACGAGAAGATCCGGCCCTTCTCGCGGTCGACGTCGAAGCCGGCGAAGAGCGGAACCACGGCGAGGCCCTGCATGGCCATGGCCAGATTGCTGCGGATCATCGTGGAGAGCCGGTTCGCCTTGCCCTCCAGGGAGAGCTGGACCCCCTCGACCTTCTCGAAGTGCTCCAGTTCCAGCTGGAAGAGCTTGACCATCTCCACGGCGAGGCCGGCCGTACCGGCGATGCCCACCGCCGAGTACTCGTCGGCCGGGAAGACCTTCTCGATGTCGCGCTGCGCGATCATGTTGCCCATGGTCGCCCGCCGGTCGCCGGCGAGCACCACACCACCGGCGAACGTCACGGCGACGATGGTCGTCCCGTGCGGCGCCTCGATCGCCCCCTGCAGGGGCGGCAGCTGCCGGTTGCCCGGGAGCATCTCGGGAGAATGGTCGGACAGGAAGTCCATGAACGAAGAGGATCCCGGCGTCAGGAAGGCAGCTGGTAGACGCCCGGTGCTACGAGTGTTGGCTTCCACGCGTTTCCCTCCAGGTATGCGATGGCCCTGCGCAAGGTGTCAGGATCATCCCCCAACTTGCCGATGGCCGAATTGCAGTTGATGCGGTTACGCCACGGACCCTACCCGCCCCGTGGCGGTGATCCACATGCGCGGCGGAGGCAGCTGTGCCCGCGCGGCACGGGATGGCCTTCTCCCGTACCGCGCGCGCCGCACCGCTCCCCGGTCGTTCACATCGGTGAACTACTGTCCACCCTTCTGAACGAATGAACGGACGAAGTCCTCTGCGTTCTCTTCGAGGACGTCATCGATCTCGTCCAGCACCGAGTCGACGTCGTCGCTCAGCTTCTCCTGCCGCTCCTTGAGGTCCTCGGAGGCCTGCGCGTCCTGCGCCTGCTCCTCGACCTCCTCGGTGGAGCGTGTCGCCTTCTGCTGTCCGCCGCCGGTGTCCTTGGTCGCCATATAGCTCACCCCGCTCGGTTCGAAGCACTTGATCAGACCCTACCTACGGGGTCCGACATCGGCCCGGTACTTGTCCATACGCCCGGGGTCATCTCGATGATTCCCGGATCGTGGCCATTTCAGCCGCCCGAGAGCACCCGGACCAGCTCTTCCGCCGTGCGACAGCGGTCCAGGAGCTCCTTGACGTGGTTACGGGTCCCCCGGAGCGGTTCCAGGGTGGGGACCCGCTGCAGCGAGTCATGACCGGGCAGATCGAAGATGACCGAGTCCCAGGAGGCCGCGGCGACGTCGTCCGCGTACTGCTCCAGGCAGCGGCCGCGGAAGTACGCCCTGGTGTCCTCAGGGGGCTTCGTACGGGCCTCCTCGACTTCGCGCTCGTCCAGCAGGCGTTTCATCTTCCCGCGGGCCGCGAGACGGTTGTAGAGGCCCTTCTCGGGCCTCACATCCGCGTACTGGAGGTCCACCAGGTGCAGCCGGGCCGCGTCCCAGTCCAGGCCGTCGCGGCGTCGGTAGCCCTCCATGAGCTCCCGCTTTGCGATCCAGTCGAGCTCGCCCGACAGGCTCATCGGATCGTTCTCCAGCCGGTTGAGGGTGTCCTCCCAGCGGATCAGGATGTCCTTGGTCTGCTCGTCGGCGTCCGCCCCGTACCGCTCCTCGACGTATTTGCGACCCAGCTCGAAGTACTCCATCTGGAGCTGCACCGCGGTGAGTGTCCGGCCGCTGCGGAGCGTGATCAGATGCTGCAGGGTCGGGTCGTGGGAGACCTGGTGCAGGGTGCGCACCGGCTGGTCGACGGCCAGATCGACATTGATGAAGCCGTCCTCGATCATGGACAGGACGAGCGCCGTGGTGCCGAGCTTCAGATAGGTGGAGATCTCCGACAGATTCGCGTCACCGATGATCACATGGAGACGGCGGTACTTCTCGGCGTCGGAGTGGGGCTCGTCGCGGGTGTTGATGATGGGGCGCTTGAGGGTCGTTTCGAGTCCGACCTCGACCTCGAAGTAGTCCGCCCGCTGGCTGATCTGGAAGCCGTGCTCGTGGCCGTCCTGGCCGATTCCCACGCGGCCCGCGCCGGTGACGACCTGGCGGGAGACGAAGAACGGGGTCAGGTGGCGCACGATGTCGGAGAAGGGGGTCTCCCGCTTCATCAGGTAGTTCTCGTGCGTGCCGTACGAGGCGCCCTTGTTGTCGGTGTTGTTCTTGTAGAGGTGGATCGGCTGGGCGCCGGGGAGCTGGGCCGCGCGCTCGGCGGCCTCGGCCATGACGCGTTCGCCGGCCTTGTCCCACAGGACGGCGTCCCGCGGGTTGGTGATCTCCGGCGAGCTGTACTCGGGGTGTGCGTGGTCGACGTAGAGCCGGGCACCGTTGGTGAGGATGACATTGGCGAGGCCGATGTCCTCGTCGGTGAGCTGGCTGGAGTCGGCGGTTTCGCGGGCGAGGTCGAAGCCTCGCGCGTCGCGCAGCGGATTCTCCTCCTCGAAGTCCCAGCGGGCGCGTCGCGCCCGGTGCATCGCCGCCGCGTAGGCGTTGACGATCTGGGACGAGGTGAGCATGGCATTGGCGTTGGGGTGTCCGGGCACGGAGATGCCGTACTCCGTCTCGATGCCCATTACTCGCCGTACGGTCATGCGGCCCTCCTTGCCCGGCGGCGTTCCCTTCCGGGATCGGCGCTCAAGTACCGCTGCTTGTCCGGTGCGTGTGCGGTGCCCGTCCCCGCACTGCGCGACTGGGCGGTACGGAAGAGCCTAGAGCGCCTCTGCGCTGGTGGGGAGATCAATTACGTCATTGCTCCGGTGTCGTGGGAGCTGTCCGGAAAGCAACCGGCTGCGGATGCCCGGCCGGGCATCCGCAGCCTGTCTGCGTTCTACAGGTACTGCCCGGTGTTTGCCACCGTGTCGATGGATCGACCGGTGTCTGCGCCCTGCTTTCCGGTGACAAGGGTACGGATGAAGACGATCCGCTCGCCCTTCTTGCCGGAGATCCTGGCCCAGTCGTCGGGGTTGGTGGTGTTGGGAAGGTCCTCGTTCTCCTTGAACTCGTCCACGCACGCCTGGAGGAGATGGGAGACGCGAAGGCCCTTCTGGCCCTGGTCGAGGAAGGCCTTGATGGCCATCTTCTTGGCCCGGTCGACGATGTTCTGGATCATCGCGCCGGAGTTGAAGTCCTTGAAGTACAGGACTTCCTTGTCGCCGTTGGCGTACGTGACTTCGAGGAAGCGGTTCTCCTCGGACTCGGTGTACATCCGCTCGACGACGGACTGGATCATGGCGTGAGCTGCGGCTTCCTTGGAACCGGTGTGCTCGGCGAGATCGTCGGCGTGCAGCGGCAGCGAAGGCGTGAGGTACTTCGCGAAGATGTCCTTCGCCGCCTCCGCGTCCGGACGCTCGATCTTGATCTTCACATCGAGACGGCCGGGCCGCAGGATCGCGGGGTCGATCATGTCCTCGCGGTTGGAGGCGCCGATCACGATGACGTTCTCCAGGCCCTCCACACCGTCGATCTCGGCGAGCAGCTGGGGGACGATGGTGTTCTCCACGTCCGAGCTGACACCGGATCCGCGGGTGCGGAAGAGGGATTCCATCTCGTCGAAGAAGACGATGACGGGGGTACCCTCACCGGCCTTCTCGCGGGCCCGCTGGAAGACGAGGCGGATGTGCCGCTCGGTCTCACCGACATACTTGTTGAGGAGCTCCGGACCCTTGATGTTGAGGAAGTAGCTCTTTCCGGCGGGCTGGCCGGTGACTTCCGCGACCTTCTTGGCCAGGGAGTTGGCGACGGCCTTGGCGATGAGCGTCTTGCCGCAGCCGGGCGGGCCGTAGAGCAGGATGCCCTTCGGCGGCCGCAGTTCGTGCTCCTTGAAAAGGTCGGGGTGGAGGTAGGGCAGCTCGACCGCGTCCCGGATCAGCTCGATCTGGTCGCCCAGGCCGCCGATCTTGTCGTAGTCGATGTCCGGAACCTCTTCGAGGACGAGCTCCTCGACCTCGCTCTTCGGGACCACTTCGTAGACGTAACCGGACCTGGGTTCGAGCAGGAGCGCGTCGCCGGGCCGGATGTTGATGTCGAGGAGCGGTTCGGCGAGCCGTACCACCCGTTCCTCGTCGGTGTGCCCGATGACCAGGGCGCGCTCGCCGTCCTCAAGAATCTCCTTGAGGGTGACGATGTCCCCGGCCCGCTCGAATTCCATGGCCTCGACCACGTTGAGCGCTTCGTTGAGCATGACTTCCTGGCCGCGCCGGAGGTCGTCGATCTCGACACTGGGACTGACGTTCACCCGGAGCTTGCGGCCCCCGGTGAAGATGTCGCAGGTGCCGTCCTCGTTGCCCTGCAGAAAGACTCCGAAGCCGGCCGGCGGCTGTGCGAGCCGGTCGACTTCCTCCTTGAGGGCCACGATCTGGTCGCGGGCCTCGCGCAGGGTGTTGGCGAGCCGCTCGTTCTGTGCGGACACGCCTGCGAGGTTCGTCTGCAACTCGACGATCCGCTCTTCGAGAATCCTCGTATGGCGCGGAGAGTCGGCGAGCTTACGTCGCAGGACGGCGATTTCCTGCTCAAGATAGGCGACCTGGCCGGCTGGGTCTTCGGACCCCCGCCCGGGCCGGATGCCGCGGTTGATGTCGTCGTCGTGGGCTGCCACGGTCCTCACCTCCTCCAAGGGGAGCTGGACGCTTCCTGACCCTACCTGGGTGGGTGATGATTGAAACCCCTAGATCACAAAGACTGCGGGGCGTGTCCGATCTTCACCCTTGCGCTCTCCCTCACGCCAGGGGAATACCCACCGTTCAACATCGGAAAGCGGCCGGTTGTATCGTCGAACCGGTCAACACCCGTCAGGGCTGGCTTTTTTTGGTTCGGAAACGCAGGGAACGGCAGGAGAAATGACCGTGCAGCAGGACGCTCCCACCGGCAGCGACACGCAGGACCTGGAGGTCTGGATCGACCAGGACCTCTGCACGGGAGACGGGATCTGTGTGCAGTACGCGCCCGAGGTCTTCGAGCTGGACATCGACGGTCTGGCGTACGTGAAGAGCGGCGACGACGAGTTGTTGCAGGACAAGGGGGCGACGACACCCGTTCCGCTTCCGCTGCTTCAGGACGTGGTCGATTCGGCCAAGGAGTGCCCGGGCGACTGCATTCATGTACGTCGCGTTTCGGACAGGGTCGAGGTCTACGGCCCCGACGCAGCCTGATCCGTCGGCTGCGGCCTGCCGGGTACGGGAAGTGACCGGTCAGGCGCTGTTCGCTTCGCTCCGCACGGCGCGGACGAAGGCACCGTTCCGCCACTGCCAGGTCACCTTTTCCTGCTGGTCGGGACAGCAGCGCGGGGTCTCGGGCGAGGAGTAGCCGAGGAGCGTGGCGGAGATGATTCCGTCACGCACGGTGAGGTGGTCGATGCTCATCATCTGGGCGGGGTCCACCAGGGTCGCAACGACCCGGGGTGCGGCCCCGCTTCCCTGTGTGAGGACGTAGACACCGCTCGGCGGGGTGCCGGATCCGGCCGCGCAGTGGACCACGGCGACGGTTTCCGGCCGGTCGTCGCCGTCGAGGTCACCGGCGATCTGCTGGGCGACGGTGCTCCCCACCGTCCCGCAGTCCAGCGGGAAGGTCGCCCGGGCCGGATCGGGAGCGGCCGCGGGCGCGGTGCCGTGCTGGGTGGCGGTGCGGTGCGGGGTCGAGGCCGAGGCGGTGGCGGCATCGGGCTGGAGCATGCCCGCTGCCGCGACGACGGCGGCCATGGCGGTCGCGGTCACGAGCCACTGCATCGGCCTGCTGTCGGTGTGCGCGAGGTCCGGGAGCTCGGAGGTCTGCACGCGGGATGTCTCCTGTGGTTCCTGTGGTGCGGCGATGCCGGGAAGGCGGGGCGTCAGCCGTGGGGTGGGGGTGGCCAGCATCGTGCCACACCTCACAGGGCAGTGGAACGGTGGGGTCGGTACGGATTCGGATTCCGTGCACAGCCCCGCAGCGGCAGCCTCCGCACGGGCAACGAATAGGCGCCGCCGCGGAG